>JAGTVG010000542.1 GCA_018224645.1 Cyclobacteriaceae bacterium | reverse complement strand
TTGTGATTGATATTGACCGGATCATCGACCTTACCGGTGAGATCGATTCAACAGGAAATCTTCGCTGGAGGGTGCCTGAAGGACAATGGATCCTTCTGGAATCCGGGATGATCCCGACAGGCGCCACCAATGTCCCTGTCCCGGCCGAAGCGACCGGATATGAATGCGATAAATTTACAGAGGCAGCCATTGAAACACACTTTAATGCCTTTGTTGGAAAATTCCTGGAAAGGGTCCCGGCTGATGAACGGAAGTCATTCAAAACGGTGGTCATTGATTCCTATGAAGTGGGTCCCCAGAACTGGACAGATGATTTCAGGGATGTTTTCCGGGCGCGTTTCGGATATGATCCGATTCCCTGGCTTCCCGTATTCGGTGGCCATATTGTGAAAAGTATGGATCTTTCCAACCGGTTTTTATGGGATGTCAGGCGGCTGACGGCCGATCTGATTGCCGATGTATATGTCAGGCGGCTTCGGGAGATGTCCAATGAGCATGGCCTGGAATTATGGATGGAAAATTATGGTCACTGGGGATTCCCTGCAGAATTTCTTCAATATGGAGGACAGGCAGACCAGGTGTCGGGGGAATTCTGGTTTGAGAACCATCTCTGGGACCTGGGTCCGCTGGAATGCAGGGCCGCCAGTTCTGCGGCACATACGTATGGAAAAAAAGAGGTGTTTGCTGAAGCCTTTACCGCCGGTTTCAATTTCCTTCAGTACCCGGCCATCATGAAATCGCGCGGGGATCAGATGTTCTGTGAGGGGATCAACCATTTTGTCCAGCATGTGTACATTCACCAGCCCTGGGAGAACCGTAAGCCCGGGGTCACTGCCTGGTTCGGGATGGCATATCAACGTCACAATACCTGGTTCGGGCAGAGCAGGGCATGGAATGAATATCTCCAGCGCTGTCATTTCCTGCTGCAGCAGGGATTGCCTGTTTCGGATGTCTGTTATTTCATCGGAGAGGATACTCCGAAAATGACCGGCACCATGTTCCCTTCCCTGCCAGCGGGATTTGATTTTGATTTTATCAATGCCGATGCAGTCCTGAACAGGCTCTCAGTCAGGGATGGAGCGCTCGTGCTGCCGGATGGGAAATCCTATCAACTTTTGATTCTCCCTCCATTAAAAACGATGCGGCCGGAATTGTTAAAAAAGTTCGGGGACCTTATCGGCGAAGGCGCCAGCATTTATGGATCTCCCCCAACGCGTTCCCCCAGTATGGAAAATTATCCTGAAGCGGATGAAAAGGTTAAAATCCTGGCCGGTGAAATTTGGGGAGAAACAGACGGGAAAACGGAAATTGGAAAGACGGCAGGATCCGGTAGACTGTTTAACAGGGATAGGCTTGAAATGGTTTTTAAAGAACTCGATCTCGTACCGGATATGATCTGTAAGGATTCTGGGATCCATTGGACCCACAGAAAACAGGAGGATACGGATATTTACTTTCTCTCGAATCCTGATGGGGCCTTCAAGTCCCTGGAAATATCTTTCAGAGTCACAGGAAAAATACCTGAATTATGGGACCCGGCAACAGGGAAAATGGAAAAAATTGCTTTCTTCGACCGCTCAGATTCCAGAACTTCTGTTCCGTTAAACCTGGATCCCCATGGATCTGTATTCATAATCTTCAGGGAACCCGTAAAGGAAAACCATATCCGGGAAATGGAAATAAAAAGATCAAAACCGCTGCAGGGAGATGCCGGGAATACATCCCCCCGGTTGATCCTTACGGGGGATGGTCATTTGAAACTTTTCGCCCATCTAAATGGTAGTTATTTCCTGAAATCAAGCAATGGAGAGCTTAAAACCATCGACATATCCGGTATTCCGGATCCGGAAGTAATTTCAGGTCCGTGGAAAATTGTTTTTCCGGGCAACCGGGATGTTCCGGTGCGTTTTACATTTGATTCGCTGATCTCCTGGACAGATCATCCGGATCCGGGTGTACGTCACTTTTCAGGAACCGGTCAATATAATAAATCATTAATCCTGCCTGAAAGCATGATCCATGAGAATAGCAGGCTGATCCTGGATCTTGGGAAGGTCAGGATGATGGCCGAAGTGGCTGTGAACGGAAAGGATCTCGGCATTCTGTGGAAAGAACCTTTCTGTGTGGACATAACTTCAGCAGTCAGGGCTGGTAAAAATGATATTGAGATCAGAATTACCAATACCTGGTGGAACCGGCTTGTCGGGGATGAAAAGTATCCGATGGGTTTTCCGGAAGGCGGGATAAATCAGCCACGTACATGGACGACCACTAAAGCCTGGAATCCGGAAAGTGATCTGCTTCCTTCAGGTTTGCTGGGACCAGTGAGGTTGCATGTGGAAAAGGAAATGGTTGTATGGTAAACAGGAAGCTTAAAGTTCGAATCCCGGGACTTGAAGTCCGAAATTAAAAGCCCGAAGCCCGAAGGGATGGAACCGGTCATTCCTGACGGACAGGCAGGGATGATGGGTAAAAGAAGGAAATATGTCCGGATAAGAATCGTGATTTAATCCTGATGATATTGAGATTTATTTAAACTAGTTTTCTCTATAAAAACATGCCGGTGCCCCGATCTGGTTCAGGAATATCCGGATAAAGGAAATCGACTAGGCGGGTAGAGCGAAGCCGGAAGCTGGAAGCCGGAAGCTGGAAGCCGGAAGCTGGAAGCCGGAAGCTGGAAGCCGGAAGCGGGA
>JAGTVG010000541.1 GCA_018224645.1 Cyclobacteriaceae bacterium | reverse complement strand
CATCTCCCCGTCTCCCAGCCTCCGTGTCTCCCTGTCTCCACGTCTCCCCGTCTCCCCGTCTCCCCGTCTCCACGTCTCCACGTCTCCACGTCTCCTCATTCCCACTTCACATTGGCACAAGGACTACCGTACAGTCGTCGCTCACTTCACCTTCATAATCGATGTCGATACGGTCAGTTCGTCCGGGTAGCAGATAAACATCCTTCCATCGCTGCCAGTTTTGTTCATGAAGCATATTATTTATTTCGGATTCAATATAACCGGTGAATCCGGGAGAATACTTCAATAACTTTTTTTCTATCCCATGCGCGAGAATGCCCGGTTCAACCAGGTAATGCCAGCCAGCCACAGCGGCCTTGAGTATATTTTCCTGCGTGATAAATAAATCGATGTAATGGTTCAGTGTCACCTTGTATTCCCGGAATGGAAATGAGGCGTTGAATAAAAGGGGGATCTCAAGGTTGATCAGGTCATTTCCGAAATGTCCGATCTCAAAAGCATCTATCGAAAATTTAAACAATACATCGCCATCCCGGGATAATCCGGGGAAATTTTGCAATTGCCGATCAACCGATGAATTTATCTTTTCGCCTGCCAGCTTACGCACATTCAGGATGTTTTTTTCTTCAGCAGCATCTTGCGATACAAGAATTGCGGAGGAGGTCATGTCATTGTAATAGGGCAATGAAATGATGTTCCTGTTTTCCTGGTATGCAAAAGCTTTGAATTTTCCATCAAAGCGGCCATTTTCAAATAAAAAACACATTTGTACCGGATCATCCGGGCTTGTGCACAGTCTTGCTGAAGACGCAATGTCGTTAAATTCATATTCATTTAAAAAATCACCGCTGACCAGCAGGAATCTTTTTCTGTCTGGATGGGCTAGAAATAGTTGCCGGCCGGCAATGGAAGAATGTTCGAATAATCTGATATTGGCCATAATCCTAAAATTTTTCGCTTTTTGTCATTTCCGAAATTTTTTCTATCAGGCCATCGATTTTTTCATCGTATCTAATCCTGTTGCTGATATGGTTTGAAAGAAAGATCAAACCTTTTGCCTTCTTTATGTCCGGATCATTTTGATATTCGGTAATTGCTTTCTCGAGGAGTTTGGCCGGATCCTTTACCTTTTGTAAGTCCTTCTGCCAGGCCTTTGTCAGTCCATCATGCCATCCTGATAATACCTGGAAATCATGTGACTTTGTTTTTTCATGATAAAATCGGGAATTCAGCCGGAAAAAAGCCTGCTTCGGAAATTTACCGTCACGGGTAAAAGGGTATAATTCCAGGTAAAGGATCACCATAACCAGATGAGATATAAGGACTAGGGCAGTCAGGATAATCAGAATTATGATAAGGACATTCATGGATTAAAATTTTAATTTAGCCTACTCTGAAGACCGTTTTCAGCATTCCGGGTTGTTGATTATTATTCCAGGTAAAATTATTGGTTAAAAAATAAAGCTCATTAAAGGATAGCCGCCCTGTAAATTAAAAATGATCGCTAATATTATCAATTATTTCGAAAGGAAAAATATCCTGTACCAAATGTATTCGAATTCAATATAAGATCTTATGACAATTGATCCCGGTTCCGGATCATAATTTATGAAGATGTTCATGCTGAATTTCACAGGCATCGTAAAATCGCCTGATGATTTGTTTTGGATCGTTAATGATGTCGTAAAACTGGTCAATATATTTTGCCATCACTTTTTTTGAGACCTCGCTCAGCCAGGGAAAATCATTGATCAACCTGAAGATTTCTTCCCTGTGACCCTTAAAACCCTGGATCGTTTTTTCATAGGTTCCTGATCTCCGGCAAAATCCCCTGAAATACCGCTGGGTAACACTTTTGATAGGGAGTTTTTCATCCGGAGAAGCATAATTGGTATCGACAAAACCACAGAAGTCAAAATCATACGGTATTGGAATGGGAGGACCATTGTTGATGCTGATCAATTTTACATTGTGCATAATGGGTTTGGCAATCCACCAGTCGGTATTCCCGATCATGTATTGAAAAATCATAAAACGGTCAAGGCACGTCCTTTCACAGATGTCGTGATGCGGAAGTGAGAGCTCAATTTCCCCACCGCCCAGACGGTCGGCCAGATGATCGATATCCTCGATGAGAAATCCGAAACGTTCTGTAATTAATTTATCCTTTTCCTGGTTAATGTAATTAATTCGAACCAGCCGGGCCTGAAGGCTGGTATCGGTGAGGATGTTGAATATTTTATAGACAAGGTACTCCTTCAGCACATATTCCTCAAAACTGTTCATGTCCTTGCAGAAGGTTACCAGTTTTAACTTATTTTGACCCTCAAATACCGTTTCACGGGTCTCCTTTTTCTTGAAATTTAAAAGCAGGGGAGGGAAGTTGCAGAAATCAAAATTCCTGCGAGAAATTCCACGGGCCCTAACCTTGATTTCAAATGATTTGTCTCCTCCTGCCGAATCGATCAGGTTCAGTACAGCTGGATAATATTCCGGGTCTACAGCATCCTTTTCCTTGATGAGACTCTGGAAATCGGCAATCAATGTTAATCTGATGGGCTCGTCTGCGGCAAAGAGGAGTGGATTGACTAACACTGCCTCTTTTTCTCCTTCCTCCTGGGAAAATGAAACATGAATGAATACCAGATTAAAAACACACAGCAGGAAAAGGCATATAGAGGTTCTAATCATAGGGTATACCTGGATGTTTTCTTTAACATGGAAGATTGAGAATAATTTCATAATTCAACGGATCAGACTCCGTTTAGGATGCTCAAGCTAATAAAAAAAAGAACGATATCAAAGCCGTAATAGCGTAAGTATTATGGCCGATCCATTCTGACCGACTATATTACAGTAGGCAATGATTGCAGATCTTCTTGCGTTCATTCCTGGCCTTTCATCCCATATTTTGCCCATTATGCCAGGCCAAGCTTTCAAGTGACCGGAGGTCTTTTTTTATTTTAACTGACTTTTTTTATCATCGATTTAAGAGAATAAAGATAATGTCAGTTGACATTCAAGTTGCCAGTCATCCAGGAAATCCAGCAGATTGTGATGCATGATTAAATTTATTTATGGATTGAATACTTGCCAAGCTTAGAGATTAAGAAATAATTATTCATTCATTCAGATCGGTCCGGTGCAAGTGACAAAACTGAATTAACTTATAATATGAATTTATGTCAGTGGATATATGTTGCTGTTTCCCAGTGACTTAATATTTATTATGCAGCCATCTTTTCGGGCTTAAATTTCTTTAGTTCAAGTTACGGTCAATTTAAAAAATAAATCAAATCCGAACATTTCATTTCTGGTGTTCGAAAATTTAATGAGTTACATCAAGGTTGATTTTATTTTTTTCTGTGTCCTGATAATTGCATTTCCAACATCGGTAAAAATTATCCCTTCTCCGCGGAAAATTTCAGTGCTCCCTGCGTTTAATCCTCTGCGGGCCCGAGGGGAGGATTGAATTATATTCATAACCGCTTCCCTAAGCAAATTCATCCCCGAATACACTTTTGCGTTTCCCGACACTACCAATCCTCGTTCTCATCAATCCAATCCGGTGCCCGGGAATACCGTGATAATTGCATTTCCAACATCGGTAAAAATTATCCCTTCTCCGCGGAAAATTTCAGCGCTCCCTGCGGTTAATCCTCTGCGGTCTCAAAGTTAAGTTTAGATTCGGGACCCCGGATTTTCATGTCAAATTTTCAATCCCGCAATAACTGATATTTTCCTGGTTTAAAAAATAGAATCTGGTGAACATGTAGGTTCATAAATGATTCTACCTGCGGTAAGATTCAGTAAATCTCCTTCCGGAAATTCCGTTAGTATTTTTAAAATGAGTACTTTTAATCCCAATTTAACTTATTTTTTCAACGGTAAATCCTCTCTGAATATGTTTACAATAAAAAACAAACAGATGTTTTTTCTGGGGTTGATCAGTATAATGATTTTAACAGACCTCTATGCACAGATCCGGCCCACTCAGCTTACCTGTGAGTATGTTAAAGACCCCTCAGTGGTTGATGTTCCTGAACCAAGACTGGCCTGGATCAATCAGGCGGAAGCAGGAGAAAGAGGACAGCGCCAGACAGCCTACCAGGTGGCGGTGGCCTCAGAAAAGGAACTGCTTACCCGTCCCGATCTCTGGGACAGTAAAAAAATTGAGTCGGAACAATCCACCCGGGTTGTCTATAAAGGGAAAAAATTAAAATCACGTCAAAACTGCTGGTGGCAGGTCCGTGTATGGGACAGGGATGATAAGGTATCGGAATGGAGTGAGCCGGCCAGATGGCATATGGGCATCCTGCAGCCTGCGGAATGGAAAGCCCAATGGATCGGTGCCCCATGGCAGGGTGAAGAAGCGCTGCCCAAACCTCCCGGACCTGATGGATGGCCTGAAGAGATGCCTCCTCCGGCCCCTTATTTAAGGAAAGAATTTGAGATCACGAAAAAAATATCTGAAGCGGTGGCCTATGTTACCGGATTGGGCTATTTTGAATTTTACGTCAATGGGAAGAAGATCGGTGATGATGTGCTGGTCCCGAATCAGACAAATTATGGGAAAAGGCCGGATCTGACCGAACAGAATATTCCCCTGGAAGATAATTTCAGGGAATATAAGGTCATGTATCTTGCCTATGACATTAGCGGACAATTGCAGGAAGGGAAAAATGCTGTTGGAGGCATTGTCGGTAACGGATTCTATAATGCAGCCAAATACTGGGCAGGATCTTATGGGACGCCCAGGTTCCTCGGTCAGATTCATATTACCTATGAAGATGGAACGGAAGATGTGATTGTCACTGACCTTACATGGAAAATTTCAAAGGGACCGATTCTGATGGATATGGTATATTACGGAGAACATTATGATGCCCGCAGGGAATTGACAGGCTGGAATTTACCCGGCTATAACGATTCGGAATGGACAAACGCTGTGTCCAGGAAGGCGCCGGAGGGAAAACTCGTATCGCATACCCCGTATCCGGATAGAATTATGGAAAGAATTTCCCCGGTTTCTATCAAAAAAAGTTATGACAACCGCCATATTGTTGATTTTGGCAAGGAAATTTCCGGATGGCTCAGGATAAATGAGGTGGAAGGCCCTGCCGGTCATAAAATAGAGATCAAATACATCTCAAATTCCTATTCCGGGGACAACTCCTATATTCTGAAGGGTGGAGGCCCGGAATCCTATGCGGCCCGGTTCAACTGGTTTGTGTTCAGTGGGGCTGAGATCATCAATTGGCCGGGAGAACTGGAGATGGATGACATAACGGCTGAAGCGGTCAATACCTGGGTTGAGGAATCCGCATTTTTCGAAACATCAAATCCGCTTTTTAATGAGATTAATAAAATATGGAAAAGAAGCCAGCTTGACAACATGCATGGCGGTCTGGCAAGCGATTGCCCGCACCGTGAGCGTGCCGGTTACACGGGTGATGGGCAGGTAGCCTGTGTGACAGTGATGCATAATTTCGATTCACGGTCTTTTTATTATAAATGGATTCAGGATATCCTGGGTGCCCAGAATCCGGAAACAGGATATGTGCCCAACGGAGCACCCTGGGAGCCCGGTTGTGGGGGAGGAGTTGCCTGGGGAGCAGCCATCAACATCATGCCATGGGAATTTTATCTTCATTATGGTGATCTGGACATGCTGCATGACAATTATGAAGGCATGAAGGGATATATCCGGTATATGGAAACATGGTTGGACGAAAATGGCATCATGTTTTCACAGGCAGTAGGTAAGGATGGTAAACCACTCCAATGGCTGAATATCGGGGAATGGTCAACACCGGACCGCAATCAGATGCCACCGCAGGATTTGGTTCATACATTTTATTTCTGGCGTTGTGCTGACATTACAGCACAAACTGCCGGGCTCCTTGGGAAGAAAAAAGACCATGAAAAATACAGGGAATTGGCAGAAAGAACCAGACTAGCCTTTCATGATAAATTTTATAACAGCGAAACCGGAAGTTATGGAAGGAATGGCGGAAATATTTTCGCCCTGCGGATGGGAGTTCCGGCCGACAGGTATGAAAGGGTGCTTTCCACCCTGAAAAAGGATATTCAGGAGAATGACGGACACCTGGATACGGGAATATTCGGGACGCAGTTTTTTTTCGAAGTCCTGGCAGAGCATGGAATGCAGGAACTGGCCTATGAGGCCATAAATAAAAGAACCGCACCCGGCTATGGGTACTGGATCGAACAGGGAGCGACAACCACCCGTGAAGGATGGATTCATTTCGGGTCGCATAATCATCCAATGTTTGGGGGAGGACTTGTCTGGTTCTATCGGAAATTGGCAGGCATGAATGTGGATACGGAAAACCCGGGGTATAAAAATATAATTTTCAGGCCTCAACCGGTGGAAAAAATGGAT
>JAGTVG010000540.1 GCA_018224645.1 Cyclobacteriaceae bacterium | reverse complement strand
TGCCATGATTTCCAGGCGCATACCCTTCTCCATTTAGTACAAAATCAAGGATTTTCTCACGATCTATGGCATAGCTGAAAGCTTTTCTTACATTGACATCCCTGAAAATGGGGTCCTGCATGTTGAAGGTCAGAAACTGGGTCATCATTTCTGGCACCCGCTGGAGCTGGTATTGTTTATACTCCCCCGGATCGGTAAGGGCTGTTTCCTCGAGGATCTCAATAATATAATCCGTCGGCAGCCTGTATAACATTTCAAGGTTACCCTTACGGAATTCGAAAAGTTCCGTTTTTTTATCCTTGATAAACTGGATACTGATCGCGTCGAGAAACGGCAGTTGATTGCCATAAACATCCTTACCATGATATTTTTCATTTCTTTTCAGAATCAGCGATATGTCCTCATCGACATTGGCCAGATAAAAAGGTCCTGTACCCACCGCTTTGATCCTCATGTCAATGCCATACATATCTTCAGCTTCTTCAGGATAAATGAAACATTCAGGCATGGCCAGCGTAACCAGGAAGATGGAATTCGGTTCCATAAGGCTCATACGGAGGGTGTATTTGTCCAGGACCTGTATCCCGCTGACATCAAAATCCGGTGTCTTTCCGCCAGCGGAAGCATTATAATATTGATTTGCGCCCAATAGTATATCCTTGAAGGAAGATGAAAACAGCTGGTTGTTCATGCTTTGTGTACATAAACGGGTAAAGCAGTATTTAACATCCTGAGCCGTGACTTCCCGTCCAGCCCCGTCAGGGAAACAGGGATCGTCATGAAAATAAATTCCTTTTTTGAGGTGAATGGTATAAATTTTTCCCGATTCATCAATCTCGTAACTTTCCGCAAGGCTGTTTATGACCTGAAGATTTTCATCATCCAGTTTAAAAAGCCCTTCATAGATCTGGGTGGCCACCCTGTAGGAGTAGGCATCAGTAATGTTGTGGGGGAAAAGGTTTTTAATATATTCCGACTCATTCAGCCTGAAAATTCCCCCATAAAAACGTTCTCCCCTGCCTTCTTTCAGTAAGGTTTGTTGTTCCGAATCTTCCTTTTCTGATGAACATGAAATAAGGATGAACATGAAAAAAAATAAAATAACTGATTTGAGCTTCATGTGTACCTGTTTAAGTAATAAAAATATAATTTATTCAGTTTAATTTATTTCCAACATTACAGGACAGTGGTCAGAGTGTTTTATATCCGGAAAGATCCTCGCATCAACCAGCCGGTCCTGCATTTCCTCAGTTGCCATATGATAGTCGATCCGCCAGCCCAGGTTTCTTAACCGTGCATTGAACCGGAAACTCCACCAGGTATATTGATGTGGCTGATCATTAAAATACCTGAACGTATCAATAAATCCTTTTTCAAGGAATTTGGTCACCCATTCCCTTTCCTCAGGAAGAAATCCGGATGAGTTTTTATTGGATACCGGGTTATGAATATCAATGGGTCGATGGCAAATATTAAAGTCACCGGATATGATCAGCCTGGGTTTCTTTATCCTGAGATCTGCCACATATGGTAAAAAATCATTCAGAAACTTCATTTTGAATGCCTGTCGTTCATCCCCGCTGGATCCCGAGGGAATATAAAGGCTCATGATGGAAAAATCAGGAAAATCGGCACGCAGGATCCTTCCTTCCTGGTCATAATGATCCATTCCGCATCCCAGTTCAATAAAATCGGGTTCAATTTTGGAAAGAATGGCCACACCGCTATAGCCTCGTTTTACCGCCGGATGCCAGTAGATCTTATATCCGAGGTCGGTGAACATACCCTCATCAATCTGATCGGATTGAGCTTTCAATTCTTGTAAACATAAGATATCCGGTGATTCCACCTTAAGCCAACTGAACAATCCTTTGTTCAGGGCAGACCGGATCCCATTAACATTATAGGAAAATATTCTCATTCAATATTGATTTCTTTTTCAAAATATTCGATGATGTGCATCTTCATTAATTTTTCCTGTTCAAGCATGTCCAGGTGTGGCAGATTTTTCACAAGTTTCCAGTGCGGCCATCCTTGTTGATCGATCCCTTCCAATTCATAATATCCAGCCAGACTCAATATTTTACAGATGGCAATATGCATCAGATCCTGCTTTTCTTCCTTTGTAAAATGTTTCGCACCTCTCCCCAGCTCATGGACGCCAATAAGAAATATTACCGCATGTATATCCTTGGGTCTTTTTCCGAAAGTACTTTCAATCTTTTTGAGTACTTTTTCCCACTTTCTGTGAAGTTCAAGATCTTTCTGATACATGTTTATTCAATTCATCCCAGTAATCCATTCCTCTTCGCAGATGGGGAATGACAATCGTACCTCCAATTAACGTTGTAACAGACATCGTCTCCACCACCTGTTTTGTATCAATTTTTAAATCAAAACATTTCCCAAGATGATATTTTACACAATCATCACATCTTAAGACCAGGGAACAGGCCAAACCGATCAGTTCCTTAGTTCTTTTATCAAGATGCCCTTCCTCATAGGCATTTGTATCAAGGTTAAAAATCCGTCTGATGATCTTATCTCCGGTTTCGAGCAGCCGGGAATTCATCCTGCTCCTGTATTGATTGAAATCTTCTGTCTGATTCATTGTGGATTTTATCTTTGAAGACAAATATATATTCATTATTTTAACCCGGGAAATTCACGGGATTTCATGCTGCTCTGACGCCCGGTACTGACCTGGGGATCAGATTCTGGCGGATTGAGCACAATCAATTGATTTTCAGCCAGATATATGGATGTTCCCCAGCAGTCTGAAAACAGTCTGAAGAGGAATGATCCTGGGAGGTTTGACCTCAGAATTCATATCTGATTGAATATTAATTGATTAGAAAATCATTTCGAATGATAGTAAAAATTTCTGAATAATCCCGGGTAAATCGATTAAATTCAATTCAGCTATGTTCCAGGATTTTCTCACACTGCTTTTTCCAGGTACCTGTGCCTTATGTGATCAGGGTCTCTCCCGGGGTGAAGATCTTATCTGTTTGAAGTGCATCCATCAGTTTCCCCGGTATCAAAATGATTTGAACCGGGATGAGATATATCTGCATTTCATTGAATCCTACCGATATGAAGGCTTTTACGCTTACCTTAAATTTTATAAAAAGGGGATCACCCAGAAATTACTGCATCAGATAAAATATAACCGGATGCCGGTCCTCGGGGAAAAGATCGGATATTTATTTGGATTGGAAATGATGGGCATCAACGGCGCCTTAAAAATAGACCTGGTCGTGCCGGTACCGCTTCACCGCAGGAAAAAGAAAAAAAGGGGATATAATCAGTCCGATTTTTTTGCCAGGGGACTTGCGAAGGGGCTTGGGACCAGATGGTCTGACACGGAGATCAGAAGAACCGTCAATAATGAAACCCAGACGGACAAAAGCAGGCAGGAAAGGATTGAAAATGTGGCGGGCATTTTCAGTGTGGTCCGGCATGAAAATCTCCTCAATAAACATATCCTGCTCGTGGATGACGTGATTACCACCGGGGCCACCCTTGAATCCTGTGCAGCAGCAATACTGGATGCCGTGTCCTGCAGGATAAGCCTGGCGGCACTTGCCGTTGCCAAATAAAAAACCCCGATAAAAATCGGGGTTTGAATATATGTAATGTTTTATTTCTTAATAATTGGAACCGGCCCTGATCATGGCACATCTGAAACCGATTGTGGCGGTTGCCGAATCTTCAGATAAAAATCTTCGGGTACCCGGTGAAAGCCAGTATGCAACATCTTTCCATGATCCGCCTTTGTATACCCTAACCCGGTCGCTGATCATGGATTGTCTGGAATCCCACTCATACCAGTTTTCCGGATCGTCGATATTGGCATTATCAGATGCATTCTTATCATTTGGACCCCTTCTTACCGGATTCAGATCTTCCATATCCTGGAATGACAACGGTCTGTAAACATCCAGTACCCATTCATTCACATTTCCTGACATATTGTAAAGGCCAAAATCGTTTGGTGGGTATTCATAAATATAGGCTGTGATCATGGCGCCATCATTGAGTTTCCCGGCAATACCGGCATAATCCCCGCGTCCCCGCTTAAAATTGGCGAGAAAATAGCCCATCTGTTTACCATATGGATTCCGCAAAGCATGTCCGTCCCAGGGATACAATCTTCTGTGGGTCTGGTTTTCATCAAGCCACTGGGTACCGATCAAAGCCTGGGCTGCATATTCCCATTCAGCTTCGGTAGGTAACCTGTAATCGGGAAGCACAACCCCTGTTTCAAGCGGAACCCTGCCCCCTGTTTCTGCCGGAAGTTCCTCCAGCCCGGCATCTGCCGCAAGTTTCTGATTTACGACGGCTGTTCTCCAATTGCTATAGTCCATTGCCTGCCGCCAGCTTACCCCTACCACGGGATAAAACCTGAAACCCGGATACCTGAAATAATGATCTGTATAGGGATCATTAAAAGCAAGGTCCCTGGCCCATACGGCTGTATCCGGCAAGGCCGTTTCATAGGCCGTTCTCGGAGAATCCAGTTTCACATAATGAAGATATTCCAGCCAGTGAATATTGGCCACTTCGGTCTCATCCATGTAAAAGGAGGCTACGGTGACTGTTCTTTCTATGTTATCCCTTGAGAAGAGGATATCTTCTTCAAAGGAACCCAGAACGGTCCTTCCTCCTTCTATAAAGACTAAATTAGGGCCCTCCGGCTGACCCCTGTACTCTGCTACCTGGAATCCTTCTTCAGAATTATACTCCAGTCCTGTAGCGGTACTGTATCTTCCTGGATTTGTAGCTGTTGGTGTGCCTTTTCCTCCACAGGCATAAACTATGGAAGCCACTACGCTGAAAAACACCAGATTCTTTAGGGAATAAATCAATGTTTTCATAACAAAATTTTATTCAAAATACTTTCACCTGTTTAATTCTCCTATTTAAAACCGCCTGCCATAACACGGTAAAGACGGCACAATTTAAATAAGATTAACAAAAATCTGTGCAAAAATTGTAACAATAATTCTAGAAAACCAAAACAAATGTAAAATTTTTAACTAAATATTACAATATTCCAAGAATAGTAATACCTATCATACCTTATATACTCCCAAAAGCGGTGATTTATTGTATGGAGTGATCATATTTTTAATTAATATTTTCCAGCGTTTTTTTAGCATCCTTCACCTGTAAAATTTCCTGTATTATCAGAACCGGTTTATTTTTAATTTCCTTCAGCTGGCATTTCCGGGGATTCGCATTAATGAATGTCAGTATTTTCCCAAAAATTTCCGATTTATAATAATCTTCATTTCCCGCATCCAGGAACTGGGCTTTCAGCGTACCGTTCTTGATGACCAGTTTTTCAATGCCCAGTTGTTCAGCCAGCCACCTGATCTGTACGGTTTCGATCAGGGTCTTAACAGATTCTGGAAATTCACCAAACCGGTCCCTGATCTCATTGATAAAGTTAACAAGTTCATCTTCATTTTTAATGTTATCCAGCCGGGCATAAAGATTCAGCCTTTCACTGATATTCGAAACATATGATTCAGGGATCAGCATTTCAAAATCTGTTTCGATGGTACAGTCTTCAGCCAGGAATCCGGTTTTTTGTTGCAGATTCTGTCCGAACAGTTCCCTGAATTCTGTTTCCTTTAATTCCTGGACAGATTCATCGAGTATTTTATGATAGGTTTCGAAACCAAGATCATTAATAAAACCACTTTGTTCACCTCCGAGCAGGTTGCCTGCGCCACGGATATCGAGGTCACGCATGGCAACCTTGAAGCCGTCCCCAAGTTCGGAGAATTCCTCCAGCGTTTTCAGTCTCTTTCTTGATTCAACCGTCAGTTTGGAAACTGGCGGTGTCAACAGATAACAGAATGCCTTCCTGTTGGAGCGGCCGACCCTGCCCCTCATCTGATGAAGATCTGATAGTCCGAACATATGCGCCCGGTTAATGATGATGGTATTGGCATTGGGAATATCCAGACCCGACTCAATGATGTTGGTTGAGACCAGAATATCGTATTCCCCTTCAATAAATTTCAGCATGATCCTTTCAAGTTTTTCCCCCAGCATTTGTCCATGGGCAATGGCGATCCTGGCATCGGGAACCAGCCGGAAAACAATATTGGCTACTTCATCGATGTCCTTGATCTGATTATGTACAAAGAAAACCTGCCCCCCCCGTCTCAATTCGTAACTGATGGCATCACGGATATGACCTTCATTGAAGTTATGAATTTCGGTGGTCACAGGCTGACGGTTTGACGGTGCAGTTGCAATGATGCTCAAATCACGGGCTCCCATGAGGCTGAAATGCAATGTTCTCGGGATAGGAGTTGCGGTCAATGTCAGGGTATCCACATTAACACGTATCTGCTTGAGTTTTTCCTTTACACTTACGCCGAATTTCTGTTCTTCATCAATGATCAATAATCCCAGATCCTTAAATACAATATCCTTATTAACCAGGCGATGGGTGCCTATGACGATATTTGTTTGCCCCTCAGAAAGGTTCGTAATGGTCTGTCTTATCGATTTAGCGGATTTGAACCGGCTGATATATTCTATTTTCACCGGGAAATCAGCCAGCCGTTCGGTGAATGTCCGGAAATGCTGAAAAGCCAGGATCGTAGTCGGTACCAGTACTGCAACCTGCTTATTGTCGCTGACCGCCTTGAATGCCGCCCGTATGGCCACTTCGGTTTTTCCGAATCCCACATCACCGCATACCAGCCTGTCCATGGGATGCGGTCTTTCCATATCATCCTTTACATCATTTGTAGATTTCGCCTGGTCGGGCGTATCTTCATAGATAAATGAGGATTCCAGTTCTGCCTGCATAAAACTGTCGCGGCTGAAGGAGAATCCAGGACTGGCCTTTCTTTTGGCATATAACAGAATAAGATCCTTTGCAATGTCTTTGACCTTACTTTTTACCCTTTTCTTTTTCTGATCCCATTCCTGTGAGCCCAGTTTGCTCATCACCGGGGGCTTGCCTTCCCTTCCGGTATATTTTGAAATTTTGTGTAATGATTGTACACCTACATACAACAGGTCATCATCCTTATAGATCAGTCTCAGCGTTTCCTGTTCCTTACCGTTGATCTCAACTTTATCCAGCCCTACAAACCGGCCGATCCCATAATCAATATGGGTCACATAATCGCCCGGCTGCAGGGTTTGTAATTCACGGAGGGTAAGCGCCCTGGTTTTTGTATATTTATGTTTTGTAGCGTACCGGTGATATCTTTCAAAAAGCTGATGATCGGTATACAGGGCTACTTTTGTATGATGGTCAACGAAACCGCTCCTCAGTTCAACAGGGATGGACCTGAAGGAAACAAATGGATTGATCTCTTCAAAAATGGATGTTAACCTTTCGATCTGGCTTTCAGATCCTGCGGAAAAAATGTTCAGATATCCTTTATCCTGGTTTTCTTCCAGGTTTTTGCCAAGCAGTTCAAAATTTTTATTGAAGGAAGGTTGTCCCTGGGAAGGTATTTCGAATGATTCAGCTCCTTTCAGATAAAACCTGTTCCCGAATTCAATGCAGGTAAAATTATTAAGGGAATCCTTCATCGAAATGCTGGTCTCAAAAATATCAGAAGGAGAGAGAATAACCTGTGTATGGCCGCTTTTTTTAAGGATTTCCTGAAATACATCCTTCGATTTATCAAACTGCTTCTGAATAACATCCAGGGTGAAGTCGTAATCCTTGAAAAAAACTTTTGTATTGGCAGGTAAAAATGATAAAAATGAATCTCTTGCTTCTTCCAGTAGCCGGTTATCGATATTCGGGATCAGGTGGATTTCTTTTACATTGGCAACTGAAAGCTGGGTATCCGGATCAAAAACCCTGATGCTTTCTATGTCATCATCGAACAATTCGATCCGGTAGGGCAATTCATTGGCGTAAGAAAAAATATCAAGTATACCTCCACGGACCGAAAATTGGCCTGCCTCAAAAACAAAATCAGTTTTTTCAAAATCAAAAAAGATCAGCTTATCGATCAGTTTTTCCAGCTGAATCCGGTTTCCTGTTTTAAGGGTTAGGGTATTCTGAAGCAGGGATCGTTTATTGATGACTTTTTCAATGAGGGCCTCCGGGTACGTCACGATCAGTTCCCCCTTTGCATCCTTATGGTTGATCCTGTTCAATATCTCAGTCCTGAACAGTACATTGGCATTATCTGTTTCCTCAACATCATATGGTTTTTTATATGAACTTGGGAAGAGTAATATTTCCCTTTCGGGGATCAGGTTCTGAAGGTCATTCTGAAAATAGGCGGCTTCTTCCCTGTCATGCAGGATGAAAAGGTAATTCTGATGGCATAACTGGTATATTGCCGTAATGATAACGGCATCAAGGCTTCCGGATAATCCCTTCAACTGCAGCCGCTGCTTTTCATTCGGTTTTATTTTTTCAGCTATGGTCTGTATAAATCCGTCACTGGTGTATAAAGAAATAAAATCTTTATGAATCAAAATGTTGTTGTTTTAATGTGCAAAATTATGATCAAACCGGCTAAATATTCATTTTTGATTTTTTTTTTGATATTGTTATAACCTTATTCCATAATTATGTGTTTATTTAGAAGAAGGAAAAGAATAATCAATGTCATCGAGGCAGGATAATATAGATACATCAAGCAGGATTCTCTCAGGGTTTAAGGAAATTGAAAAATGGCATCCCCATAAGATGCTTTCCCATTTAATGTTGTTGGGCAGTTTCCTCGTGTTGATTTTCCTGCTCATCACCTTTACCGTTGAAGCGGTTAATTACCGTGATTTTCTGGCAACCATTAAATTGCCAAAGTTTTTTATCATTGCCACCATTGTGATCCTGATTTCCGGATTGTTCAAAAACGAAATCCTGACATCCTATGGCAACGATGATATTGAAACGATCCGGAAAATTTTTTTCGGGAAATTCCTGTTCGGAACTGTTTTTTTACTGTTTCAGTTTGTCGGATGGCTTGAACTTGTTTTTCAGGGGTTAACCTTTAAAAATGATGTGATCGGTACTTTTTTATTTTTAATCACGGGATATCATATGCTCCATGTTTTAACCTGCCTGATATACATCACCATTTTCCTTTACAGATCGAAAGATGTTCATATTGATCCGGTAAGTAAGTTGTTGTATTTCACCGCACCCTATGAACGGGTCAAATTGGAGATTTTCGGGACCTTCTGGAATTTTATTGGTGTTTCGTGGATCTTTCTGTTTATCTGGCTGGTTTTCCTGATGTAAATGATCAATATTATTTTTTGCTTTATATTTTTCAGTATCTATCCTGCTGAAACTCCACCCGATGTGATTTCACCCTTTCAGCACAGCAATCAGCTGATCCTTTTGTTCGCCGGCAACAACCGTTCTCCTGATTATGAAAAAGCACTGCTAGAATTATCGAAGGATCCGATCGGCCTTGACAGCCGCGATCTGTTATTATTCGAGATCTTTCAAACCGGGGGAATCCAGCCAGATGGATCATCCCTGTCAGAAGAGGAAGCCGAAAAATTACGTGATTTTTTTAAAGTGAATAAATCTGAATTTTCGATTGTGATTGTTGATAAGAACCTTCAGGAAATATTCAGGGCAGAACAACCCGTTACCGTAAAGGAGATTTTCAGTGCGATCGATTAGGTGTTACCAGGGGATCAGCCATTTTTATAATGCCTGTAAAAAATATTTTCAATTTCATCCACTGAAATAACATGGCGTGGCGTATCAATTGCCTTGTCAATGATCTCTTCTATGGCCTCCCTTTTCAGATTCATTTTCAGTCCCAGGTTTACGCATAACTTTTTTTCCTCCTCCGCGATAATTCTGTCGATCCCCATAAGTACGATCAGACGATGGTATTGCATCATGACCTGGTAGATGTCGTTGGGAGGTGTAAAAATAATATTTGATTTTTTTTCCTTGAGTTTTTTCAGATCAACCCGGCTGATGCCCAGGCGATCGGCCACTGAATTAATAAAATTAACTTCATTCAATGCTTCATTGCCATCTATTTTTGAAAGATTTATCAAATCATGTAGATGACTTATCTTTTCTTCATATAAATGATCCATAGATAATTGGTAAAAAAGAAATCAATAAAAAAGATTAATCACGTTAGTTTTGTTGTTCAAAAAAGTACAACTGGTGAATCCGGGATAAAACACTCATCAGAAACTGAAACCAAATTTCAAGCGGGTAGTAATAATTATGCTTAAAGATAGGATTATTTTCGAAAATAATAATAATCAGAAAAAGATATGAATTCATCCGAATATGAATTGATCGTTATCGGGGGGGGGCCAAATGGTCTGGCCTGTGCCATAGAAGCTCAGAAAAGAGGAATAAAGACAATGGTACTTGAAAAGGGCACCATTGCGGAATCCATCCGGAGATATCCCTATCAGATGACTTTTTTTTCGACGGCCGACAATATTGCCATCGGCAATGTCCCTTTCACCATAAATACGCCAAAAGCTACCCGTGAAGAGGCTTTAAATTATTATAGAAAGGTTGTGGAATTTTATCAGCTACCCATCAAATTGTACTGTAAGGTTGAATCGGTTAAAAAGGAAGATCAGTTATTTATGATCCTCACCGGCGCAGGAGAAAGCTTCAAGGCCGATAACGTGGTCATATCGACAGGTTATTTTGATTTTCCAAGACGGTTAAATATTCCCGGTGAGGATCTGCCACATGTAAAACATTATTATGATGAACCTTATGCCTATGTACATCAGCAGGTTGTGATCATTGGCGGTGGAAATTCCGCCGTTGAGGCCGCCCTCAGTTTATACAGGCATGGTGCAGATGTCTCCCTCATGGTCAGAAAGGAAGGGATGAAAAAAACAGCAAAATACTGGCTGATTCCGGACCTCCTGAACAGGATCAAGGAGGGAAAGATCCGGGCTTATTACCATTACGAGACAATCCGAATCGAAGAAGGGTGTCTCTACGCCAGAGATCTTGTCAACCAGCAGGAAGTAGGGATACCGGCTGAATTCGTTTTTGTCCTGACAGGGTATCTTCCTGATGTTTCCTTTATGCAACAGGCCGGCATCAGAATCAAACCTGGAACACTCGAACCAGGTTTTAACCAGGAAACATTTGAGACCGATGTACCCGGATTATATGTGGCCGGAACAGTCACAGCCGGCATCCATACCGAAAAGGTATTTATTGAGAATGGCCGCCTTCATGGCAGATTCATCGTGGATCATATCTTAAAGAGGAAAGCGGGAAAACTACAGGAAAGTTTCTCACTTCAGGACCGACCGGGAAGGCCGTAACTAAAGTTCCCGGAGATCGATCTTTGATTCACCTTCGATGGGTACCCTGATCCGTATCCCATAGGCCTTTACCCTAATGTTTCCCACATAATTCAAGGTAAGTTTCCGGCCCAGCAGGATATTTAATGCTGAATTGATCAGGTTCCCCCTGATTTCATCCTGTGATATGGTGGCTTCCAGCGGAACCGTAAATTTTGAATTTTTTTCGATAACCAGGTTATATTCCTGGTGAAGGTTGGAAATTTTTTTACCATCCAGGAGCACCTCAATGTCCGCCTGTTTCAAGATCATTTTATAATTATTGG
>JAGTVG010000539.1 GCA_018224645.1 Cyclobacteriaceae bacterium | reverse complement strand
GTAAATACCAATCCTCACCGGATAATTTTGATTTTTCCGGATCAGAACTCAATGCCCCACATACCATCTCAATATCACCATCCATCAGGGCGGCAATTCGATGAACAGCGCCGATAAATGCTCCCCGGCCACCGCCAACCATGCCCATTCTTATCTTTCTTTTCATAAAATTGTCAGTTTGTTTTTCAAAAAGAGAAAATTTTTGAGTTAAAAAAATCCATGACAGCATGGATTAAACTATGTATTACATGGGTATACATGTATACATCAATATTAAAGATAAAAAGATGATTTGAAAAATTTTTAAGGCATTTATTCAGGTTTCATAAGAGGTTTTCGAGGATTTAATGAGTCAACACAAACCCTGAAGGGTCCATTCTGAACCGGTATACATTATTGATCCGGCTTAAATGGTATTTCTTGATCTGGTAAGCATCAGATAGTCAAGATAATACAATATCTTCAATGATATGCTGTTGTCCCGGTTGGCATCGAAGGTATTGGAAAAGTTATCGAAATAATTATAAAGAACCTGATCAGTGGAATTCAGGGCAGAACTTTTCCAGACAATGCTCAATTCACTGGCTGGGGAGAAGATCCATCGATAGATCATATCGATATTGAATGAATTAAAATTCACATCATGCATATCATTGTAATCGGTCGGCTCCAGACGTCCATCATTGCCCAGTAGATAATAATCATCATATTTTGCACTTGACCAATAATGCCGCATGCGGAGATACAGATCCATTTCCTTGTTAAAGGTAAATTTCGTCGTAAGGATATTGGTAAAACTTTTTACATCCCTGAGACCAAAATGTATATCCTCTTCGATGTTGCTGACATACCCGATATTGTTATGACTGTTGCTTCCGGATAAACTGGTGGAAATGGATAGCTGATTATTGATCCTAAGGCGTGGGGAAAGGGTAAATGAAACATAATTCCGGCCTTCCTGTGAAGTCTGATAATAATATCCCCAACCGGACAACATAACTTTCTTCCTTGAATCTGTATTCAGGCTGAAGCCGCTACTATGATATTCGGGTTCATAAATGAACCTTTTTACAGTCCTGGTTTCGTCAAAATCCTTTTGCTCCACCGGTGAAAATTCGAACCAGACCCGGGTGGACAGAAAATTAGTAAAGGTTGCATGGACTGATGTTTCTATTGAAAGGCTGGTAAATACATTTGGCAGATATCTTCTCCGGTAGTTAACCCCAACTTCTGCACTGAAATCTAAAAATTTAAAAAAAGGTTCATATTCCCTGTATTCAAAGTTCAGGTAGCTGTTATTGTTATTTGGTGATCGGTTGAATCCAAGATCGTTTGGCTGATATTGATCCGACTCAAGATTGTTGCCTATCCGGTAAAGGAAATTCCCTCCTGTTTTCCCGGCCCAGAAATTCGTATTAAATCCAGACGTATTGTTTTCCACATCAGTATATCCATATAAATGTGAGATATTGGCCCTGCCTCCTGCGGCATAATTATTGGATTTATCTGAAAATCTGAAATTTGTTCCAATTACATTTGCGTCATAATAGTTTTCAGCCCGTGTAACGTTAGTATTGGTAAAATTTATATAGGAATTGTTTTTTAATGACTGATCCAGGACAAAAACATTGTAATTGATGATAGGAGAAGTCTGAATTTCCTTTTCCTCCCCTTCCGGCGTTCTGATCACTGCATGAGTTCTGCCTGTTAATGCGTTCAGAAAACCGATACCCAATCCGCTCCTGGTCCTTCCTGAAACTTTTGCAGCATTGATGATCTGGGATTCCAACGGGTTGGATATGATTTCATCCCCTCCGGATAATTGTTCCTCGCTCAGATCATAATCAATGGGTTTACCACCTATCCTCCGTGAATACAACAAACCGGCTTTTTCGAATAAATCAGTACCTTCAACAAAAAACTGTCTTCTCTCCTGGTTATAAACCTCGTAAGGACCCAGGTTTAAAACATTATTATCGGAAACGACCTGTCCAAAATCCGGGACCAGCATCATATCAAGGGTAAAAGCATCATTGATCCCATATTTAAGGTCCATTCCTCCCCGGAAATTCGTCATGATACTTGCATTTTGGGTTTCCGCATCGTAATGCCGGTTTATATAGGATGAAAAATAGGGTGTGATGGACAATCTCAGTGGAGTTTTGATGCCTTCAATCCCGGTCAAAATGCCAAACTGATTCACAAATCCACTAATTTTTGGATTTATTTCATTCCAGTAAAGAGATTCATTATCCCTCCGGATCAGTCTCCGGAAATTAAGCCCCCATTCCTGTTTTTCAGTGGATGGAAAACGAAGTACCGATAAAGGTATTTCAATTTCCACGAACCAGCCCTCTTCGTTGATCACCACTTCACTGTACCAGCCACCATCCCAGTTTCTGTCGTAATTTCCAGGACTGATCCGGGAATCAAGCTGTACGCCAGATGCCGAAACTGCAAATTCAAATGCATTCAATCCGTCCTTATAGGTGTCGAAATGGAGGGTAAACTGGTCTGCATTCCCCCCCTGATCCCTTCCGTTCAATTCGGTCATGATCCTTTCAGGATGATCATCATACAACCATGCTCCGATATAAATGTAGGCATTATTGTACAAAATACTAACTTCTGTTTTTTGAGACGGATTTTTCCCCGGCCGTGGACTTCTTTGTATGAATTCAGAAGCTTTGTCAGCAATAAGCCACATTTCTTCATCCAGCTTACCATCGACCTTTACGGGTTTCTCAATCCGGAGCGCATTGAGTGATTTCTGGGCATATACAGGTATCCCTAAAAAAATAATAATTACCAATTGAACAAGAAACTTCAATTCAGTTTTTTTACGCTCTATTTATGATAAGTGTCTCGTTTACAATTATAATAAAAAATTTAAGATTTTACAGATTTTTTTGTATTGAATTTATAAAAAATGAATCCATCTCTTAGGTTAAATCACGATATTTAATGGAATTGATAATTTCAAAATAAACCTTCCTTTTATTATATATTACCATAAAACAGGTTTTATTCTGCGAATTATAACGCATGGATAGATAATCTGTTGGAATTGATCTAATTAGAATGATTAAATAATTACCATCAAATAATTGTCGCCACATCTATATCCGGGCCAAACCTTTGA
The DNA here is from genome assembly GCA_018224645.1 of Cyclobacteriaceae bacterium. Lineage (GTDB taxonomy): Bacteria > Bacteroidota > Bacteroidia > Cytophagales > Cyclobacteriaceae > JAGTVG01. The sequence continues at coordinate 6,729 of JAGTVG010000539.1, read as the reverse complement.
ATGTTAATATTTTTTTTATAATTTGATTGTTGCAATCGGAGGTTGGTTTGTTTCTCCAAAGAATCATATAACATAAACTTCTACGATCATGGTACCAAGACTTTTTAAGCTCATATTTTTACTCCTTATTATATCCATATTATTTCAGAACTGTCAGGATAAGAAAGTCAAAATTGGTTTTTTACTGGATGACTTTTCGTCTGAAAGATGGTATAAGGACAGGGACCTTTTTATCAGGACCGCTGAGGAAATGGGTGGGATTGTGATGGTTGATTCTGCCTTAAGAGACATCAAAAAACAATATGATCAGGCTAAAATCATGCTTGACAATGGGGCAGATGTACTTGTTGTGGTTCCCGTCAACAGTGAACATGCATCAACCATTGTAAAACTCGCCCATAGTTATGATGTACCGGTCATTTCATATGACAGGTTAATCCAAAACTGCGATCTTGATTATTATATATCGTTTGAAAATGTTGAAGTGGGGGAATTGATGGCCGATTATCTGAGCAAAAGGAATCCGGTCGGCAACTATGTGATCATCAGCGGACCGCCATCAGATAATAATTCAAAATTTATAAAACTGGGTCAGATGGGTGTTCTTCAACCCCTGATTGAAAAAGGGGATATAAAAGTTGTATACGATTCCTTTGTGAATGAATGGGATACGGAGGAAGGATATAATCATATGAAAAGTGCCCTGAAAAATTCGAATTCGATCAATGCCGTACTTTGTGCGAATGATGCACTGGCCCAGGGTGCGATACGGGCACTTGAAGAATCAAGCCTTGCCGGATCTGTGCTTGTATCGGGACAGGATGCCGAACTCGAAGCCATAAGGAATATAATGGCAGGTTACCAGACGATGACTGTGTATAAGCCCATTGAAGCCATAGCCTACACCGCCGCAAATACGGCTATCAAGCTGGCAAAACATGAACCCGTTACCCATGAAAATGAGACCATCTGGAACGGGCAAAAGATGGTTCCTGCAATACTTTTGCCCTCTATGGTGGTCAACAGGGATAATATAGATATGACGGTGATCTCTGATGGATATTTAAAAGAACATAATCTGGTCCAATAGCTATTTTATCGGAATCTGAAACAGGTAAAACCCTATAAATAATCGTTTAATTCATCCCATTCCTTTTCAGAAGGTGGATCATCATGGCCATTCACTTTTTCTTCAAAAAAATTACAGATTTTTTCATAAAAATCCTCCGAAGTCTGATCAAGTGAATAATACGGAAAAATATGCATCCTGTCCAGGTACAATTCCCAGATGGAGATGAGATCTTTAATTTCTGAATACTTCCGCACCAGATAATCCGTAATGGAATCCTCATCCTGTTCACAGATCCAGATGATTGTATAAGATTCGTTAAATATTTCGTAGTCGTTCGGGTCCCCCTCAGAAATATCCCAGGGTGAATCATCATATTGCGCCACCGAGGATTTTATTTCGCCGAATTTTTTTTCAAACAACGACAATTTATATTCATCCTCCGGTAGTCCCGGTGACGGGATCAAATTTCTCAGGTCTTCAAAATTATTCGAATGACCGACAATTTCACCTCTGGAAATGGGAGAATCCAGATCACTTGGATGCTCAAAATCAAGGTTTTTCACCAATATAAAACATGGCTTCTCCACGGATTCTAGAAACTCTGAATATCGCTTATCCATTCTAGACTATTCTTAAAACATGATATTAATTTTGATTTGCGCCAGTGTATCGATCAAGGGGAAAAATTATCAAGAATATGGATTCTTATGGTTCGCTGAATGATTATATATATGATCAACCATAGATTACGTTACAATTGAACAAATAAAAAACTTTTAACAAATAAACCGAAATAAATTTTAAAAAAAAATACCGCCCGGTATAAAAAGTAAAAGACCGGAAATCTCCGGTCTTTCACAACCAAGCACTACCCTTTTTTTTGGTTGAGTGGCCTCGAAGAAAATCGAGACCCTATCTGATCGCCCAGCGTAGCTTTTTTGTTCAACCGATTCAAAGAGAATCAATTTTCAGTGAATAAAATAATTAATACCCCGGATTAGATTACCGATGTAAGTTTTATATGATTTTAAATGGATTCATTTTTCTCATTTCCAGGCGGTCTGAATTCAGCAATTTATTGGCCATCACCGTGATAAAAAGATAAAGGCCCCAACATCATGGATTGAATTCAAAGCATTAGATTCAAGGTAAATTTTACACATAATTCCGGAGTGGTGATTGTAATCACCGCATGATATATCAAGCTAATTTAATTTTGTTTCTTTATTTTAAATTTTTCAGGATTATACTTACATTATTCCCTGTTATCTTTTCTATATTATGACAGTAAAAGGGTGGTTACTGGAAAAAAATTTCGGGATCTTGACTGAAAGCGGAGGGCTCAGGCAGGGTTCTGGATAATAAGTACTTCAGTAATTATCATCATGTTAAAATTTTCTCCGGGATGTTCCGTTACCCCTTAAAATGATATAAAATTGCCATATGTTTAACAGATATACAATCACGGCGTTACCTTCCTCAATAGAATTGAAGTTCAATGCCAGGGTACCATTGCAATATCATCCAAATTATAATGCTGCACCAGGACAGCATTTACCGGTTATCTTAAATACCCGGATGACTGAGGTTGTACTTGCGAAATGGGGACTGGGGTCCGACAAAAATATGCCCGGATTAAAACAGGGATTCTTCATCAGGGCTTTAAGGACATTGAAAAAAAATGTCGACTGGCAATCTGATCTTCTTGAAAGACGGTGCCTTATCCTGGCTGATGGATTTTATATCTGGAAATCCATATCAAGAAAATCAAGGGTCCCGTACCGGGTAATTTCAAAAACGGATAAAATAATCTGTTTTGGAGGATACTGGGAAATGGATGAATTCAGAGATATACGGTTTACCATTCTAACCCGGGAATCCTACAAACCTGTCACCGAACTGGCCAGTCAGATGCCTGTTATCCTGCCCCCGAATATGGAAATGAGATGGTTAAATCCAAAACGTCTCCTGGATCAGATTATTTACGATACCGAAATTGAGGACTGGGCATTGTTGAAATACTATCCTGTAACACCAAAGATCAAAAATGCAGACGTTAATTCTCCTTCTCTCATAAAATTGGCTCCCCGCGCCGATCAATATGGAAACCTGACCTTGTTTGACTGATTTAATTAACTTAACGCGGATGAAATGTAGCTGGTTATTTTTTCTTATCCTTATATCCGGAATTTCAGCATATGGGCAAAATCAGGATAATGCGGAGAATAAAATGTCCTACGAGGATATTCTGAATTTTCATTTAAATGAACTAAAAAAAGATCCTCAAAACCTTGAAACGGCGGTAATTCTCATGGAAACTTACTTCCAGACTGAGGATTTTCGCATGGCGATCCTTTATGCCAACATTGCTGAGGATATTTATATCAATAACAGAACTCCTGCCCCTGAAAAATCCAATGGATCAATGGTCCTGTTTTATATTATTCAGACAAGGGGTAAATCAAGACATAAGTCCGGGGATTACCGCAAAGCTAAATCAGATTATATCGAGGCGCTTGACATGAATCCCGGTGACAGTGACCTCCTGGTGGATATTGGTAATTTATATTATAACCTGGAAGAATATGATTCTGCTCTATTCTATTTTAAAGAGGCGGAATATGAATACCGTGATGGTTTCAAGGCGAAATTCAACATTGCGAACACCTACTATGTCTTAAAAAAATACGACAGCGCCTTATGGTACTACGATAAAAGTATCCGAGTCAGGGACGATTTTCCATATGCATATTTTTATAAAGGAACCGTGCTGAACGAAACAGAAGCTTTTGAGGAAGCCATTGAAGCCTTTAACAAAGCCATCCGTATATGGCCGGACAAAGCTGAAATATATTTCCGAAGGGGATTTGCGTTACAATCCTTAGGCAGATATGAAATGGCATTAATGGATTGGAATACGGTGATTTTCCTTGACAGCCTGAACTTCAATGCTATCAGGAACAGGGCCATTGCAAATATTGAACTGGAAAAACAGAAAGCCGCGCTTGTTGATCTGAATACCCTTATTGACAATAATCCGGATGAAATTGCTGCATATTTCATGCGTGGAAGATTGTATTACCGGAGCAAAAAATACTTCAAGGCATTACCCGATCTTGAGGTGGCTGTAAAAAAAGAAATTGATAACGGGGAATTATTTTTTATGTTAGGCGATTTATATAGAAGGAATAAGAAATCAGACGAAGCCTGTAAATATTTAAAAGAAGCTGAAAAAGTGGAATATCCGGTCACAAAAAGAAACAAAAAATTTTTAAAAGGATGTGGTCATTTCTAATTTCACAGGAAAATCCATGCGTACTGATATTTAACTGAATTTTTTTATATTGTAACGACTAAAGCAAATAAGCATGTTAAATAGTAAAATCGGCGGATTGGGTCATTATGTGCCCGATAAGGTGGTAACGAATCACGATCTTGAAAAGATTATGGACACAACCGATGAATGGATTGTGGAAAGGACCGGGATATCAGAAAGAAGGTATGGAAAAAAACATCAGGAAACAACCAGCAGTATGGGGGCCAAGGCCGCCTTATTAGCCATTAAAAATGCAGGCATAAGTAAGGAGGATGTAGATTTTATCATATTTGCCACGCTGAGCCCGGATTATTATTTTCCAGGTTGCGGTGTACTGTTGCAAAGGGAACTTGGAATAACGGATAGTGCGATTGGTGCCTTGGATATCAGGAATCAATGTTCCGGATTTATTTATGGTCTCTCAGTGGCTGACCAGTATATCAAAACGGGCATGTATAAAAACATTCTCCTGGTGGGTGCAGAAATGCATTCCATGGGACTGGACTATACAACGAGGGGAAGAAATGTTACCGTGATCTTTGGGGACGGTGCCGGTGCGGCGATTATCCAGCCGGAAGAAAATAGTCAGAAAGGCATCCTGAATACTTTTTTGCACAGCGACGGCACCTATGCTGAGAAACTTATAATGGTTAATCCGGGTGCTCATGGAGGTTATCATAATGACAAGATGGAAGCCCCGGTTGACTATGGATATCCTGATGCCGAATACGGTGAAGTGTTTGTGACACAGAAAATGCTGGATGATGGTCTCCTGTCTCCTCATATGGAAGGGCAATTTGTTTTTAAAATGGCTGTGGTGAAATTTCCGGAAGTGATTCTGAATGGCCTGTCTAAAGCCGGATTGACTGCAAAGGATATTGATATGCTGATCCCTCATCAGGCCAATCTCAGGATTTCCCAATTTGTCCAGCGGAAATTAGGACTCCGGGATGAACAGATCTGGAATAATATTCAGCGATATGGCAATACAACGGCCGCTTCGGTTCCAATCGCATTAAGCGAGGCAATGGAATCAGGAATGATCAAGGAAGGGAATATCGTTTGCCTGGCTGCTTTTGGGAGTGGTTTTACCTGGGCCTCAGCAACCATCCGATGGTGATTTAATTTATATTCAATATCATGAAAACTACATCCTATAATCCCAGCGAGTTGGAAGTCGAAATTGCAGAGATCATTGAAAAACTGAAAGATCAGATAAGCGACGGTCTTAAAGACCGAAAGATAGTTGCGATAGAACATGATCTCGAAATGGACAACCCCTTGCTGTATTTTACCATTCAGGACAACGATGGGGATCTGCATAAAATGGCTATGAAACTTATTCAGAAGCCGGATGAATTTCAATCATAAGTGTGCCTGATATAGAATTTTCACCGGATGAATTCAGATTGATGCTGGATCATCAGATTTTTGATATCAAGGCTGATATCATATCAAAGATCATCATTCTTTTTACCCGTGTTGAAGAAAAAATAAAAAACGAACTTGGATCCGCTGCCTTTGATTTCCCTGAAAAATTATATCTACGGTCAGGAAAATTGTCTAAAGGTGAAAATTACCTGAATTGTCCTTATCTTGTGCTGGACTATCCGCGTTTATTTTCAAAAGATGATATTTTTTCATTCCGGACCATTTTCTGGTGGGGGCATTATTTCAGCAACGTCATTGTTCTGGGCGGCAACTCTTACCATAAATACGTAAATAAACTGATCAATCGAACCGGAAAACTTAAAAGAACGGATTGGTACTTATGTGTTCATCATACGCCATGGAAACTTGAAGCAGATGATTCGAACTTTATTCAGATCAGGACCCTTTCACGTGAAGAAATCACCGGCTATATGCACCGGTATAAATTCATTAAAATTGCCAAATTATACCCCCTTGGCCATTATGATCAATTAACTGCCGGGACAACCCGGTTTATCTCGCGGATGTTGGAAATCATGAGATAAGGTCCGGCACGAAAAAATATCTTTTCATTTAAAAAATTGTATATCAAACGATTACTTTTTTCCTCCACGAAGTATTCATATTTGGAATCTTGTATCTTTTTTGTTTCTAACCTTTAACCAATCGAAGTATGAATGCACAAATACTGTTATTCTTTCCCCAGTGGAAAATCTGGATGCAGAATGGCACCATCATTATGTTAGGGCTCGCTATCCTGACGTTTGTAATTTATCATATAAGACTGGCCCTGATCAAGGATTATAAACACAAATATGAATTCATCAACGCCAATGAGATCAGGTCTTATATGATAAGTGGTTTTTTACTGATACTTGCGGGATGGTTCCTGTTAAATTCACTGTTCAGC
>JAGTVG010000538.1 GCA_018224645.1 Cyclobacteriaceae bacterium | reverse complement strand
TGGGACTTTAATCCATTTATTTATGGTACACGAAATGAAAAAAGGAAAAAAATTAACTATGAAGAATATACATAACATTGGAAGAGTCGTTCTCCTGGTGTTGTTCATGGCCGGCATCAGCCCGTCGTGTACAAATCTGGATGAAGAATTATACAGTGATGTGACTCCGGAAGACTTTCTGCAATCGGAGGAACAATTTGTATCTGCGCTTGGGGCTGCTTATTCGAGTCTGGGCGGATATGGTTCCGGGGCGAATTTGTCGCTGCAGGAAACCAGTACGGATGAAATGGTGGTACCGACACGGGGATCAGACTGGGACGACGGGGGTCACTGGCGGCGTCTGCACCTGCATTCATGGAACTTTGAAGATCCGGAAGTGAATGGCGCCTGGGGTTTCTATTTCAGCGGTGTCAGCAACTGCAACAGGAATATCGCCCTGTTTGAATCCCTGGTTGAATCAGGCGGGATAGCAGAGGCTGAAGCCGATGCGTTTATTGCGGAATTAAAAGTTCTCAGGGCCTTCTTTTACTGGCTGTTGATGGATACTTTCGGAAATGTACCCATTGTGGATGATTTCTTCACTGCACCAGCAGAGCCGGCAACCGAAGACAGGGAGCTGGTATTCGATTTTATTGTAAACAGCCTGGCAGAAGAAGTTCCGAAATTACCCAAAGCAAAGGATGGATCCACTTATGGAAGGATGAATTACTGGGCAGGCCGTACACTTCAGGCCAAAGTATTTCTTAATGCGGAAGTCTATTCGGGAACACCCCGCTGGGATGATGTGATCGCTGCCTGTGATGATATTATCAACAACGGCGGCTTTTCACTGGAAGGAGATTATTTTGCAAATTTCAGTGCTCAGAATACGGGTACGAATGAAATGATCTTTGCCATTCCTTACGACCAGGTTTTCCTTACGGGATATAACATGAACATGCGGACGCTGCATTACGGCAGCCAGCAGACATTTAACCTGACGGCACAACCCTGGAATGGTTTCTGCACCCTGGAGGAATTTTATAATTCCTATGAGGATGGGGATTTGCGGAAAGGAGAACCTGGAACACTGGATGCTCCTGCACAAGTTCGCAGTAATTTCCTTGCCGGATACCAGTATAAAACGGATGGTGACCTGGTTACGGATTCCGGATGGGAGCAGGCCAATCCTGACAACCCGGAAAAACCGGCGGATCCCGACGGGGCACCCCTGAACTTTGGCAACCTTGGATCAGGAGAACCGGTTATTCATGAACTGGGGCCAAATGCTTTGCGCCAGGATGGGATCCGAATCAATAAGTGGGAACACGAACTCGGTGCCACGAACAATATGAACAATGATTTTGCCGTATTCCGTTATGCAGATGTATTGCTGATGAAGGCAGAAGCAGTCTGGAGAATTAGTGAATCTGCCTCGGATGGTACTGCCCTTGCCCTGGTTAACCAGATCAGGGAACGTGCAGATGTGGATCCGCTGTCAAGCCTTGACGGACCCCTGAGCTTTGATATGGCAGGAGGTTCCGTTCTCGGAGGTGAGTTATTCAATGAAAGAGGCCGTGAAATGTTCGCCGAACATGACAGGAGAAGGGACCTCATCCGCTGGGGATTCTTTACCGATGTAGAGAAGTGGGCTCTGCCTGCCAACAATCCGGGAGACCTAATTAACGCAGACGATCGTACAATTCTCTTCCCGATACCCCGTGAACGGCTGGATGCCAATAAGAACCTGGTTCAGAACCCGGGTTACTGATACATAATATCATCATGACATAGAAAGCAAGTAATCTTCGTTACTTGCTTTCTTTTTTTGGTTAAAATTGTCCTCCCTGAAATTTCCTGAGCATCATGCACAGGCAGACAATGTTGAGATAAATATGACTGGTTGTACTAAAATTTCCTTCATTTTTTTCATGGTAATGATATGCGGTTGCGGTCAGAACCCTGAACATGACCAGGCTGGTTTATTATTCTCCCTGATGGACAACCAGGCCATCGGGATCAATTTCCTCAATGAGGTGGAATATACCGAGGAATACAATACCTATACCTATCGGAATTTCTATAACGGTGGCGGTGTGGGAATCGGTGACATTAATAATGACGGGCTGGCAGACATCTATTTCACCGGGAATATTGCAGACAATAAATTATATCTGAACCTGGGCAATATGAAATTCAAAGACATTTCGGAATCAGCCGGCGTAGCCTGCCCGGATGTCTGGTCAACCGGGATCAGTATGGTCGATATCAATGGAGACGGGTGGCTTGATATGTATGTCTGCAAGTCGGGAGACCCATCCGCTGAGAACAGGCACAATGAACTTTTCATCAACAATGGTGATCTTACTTTTACGGAGAAGGCAGAAGAATATGGAATTGCGGACTTGGGATTGTCGACCCATGCAGCTTTTTTTGATTATGACCGGGATGGAGATCTGGACTGTTACCTCCTGAACAATTCTTTTCAGTCGGTAAAAGGATATGATCTCACCGTCAATCAGCGGGAAATTCGCGATCCGCTGGGTGGAAATAAATTATATAGGAACGATGACGGTCATTTCACGGATGTCAGCCAGGAAGCAAATATTTACGGAAGCACTATCGGGTTTGGCCTTGGAGTAAGTATCGGCGATATTGACCGGGATGGCTGGCCGGATATCTATGTATCCAATGATTTCTTTGAACGGGATTATCTCTACCTGAATAACCGGGACGGTACCTTCCGGGAGGTTCTCGAGCAGCAGATCATGGAGATAAGCCTCGGATCCATGGGCGCGGATCTTGCAGACATCAACAATGACGGATTTCCGGAAATATTTGTGACTGAAATGATCCCGGAACTCGAAGACAGGTTCAAGACAAAGTCTATGTTTGAAACCTGGGAGAAATATCAACTCAATTTCCAGCGGGGTTATCATCGACAGTTTGCACGGAATGTATTGCAGCTCAATAACCGGAATGGCACTTTCAGCGAGATCGGCCGCCTTGCCGGAGTGGAAGCTTCAGACTGGAGCTGGGGAGCGCTGATACTGGATATGGATAACGACGGTTTCAAGGACATATTTATTGCCAATGGGATTTATAAGGATCTGCTCGATCAGGACTATCTGAATTTTTATTCGGATCCCTCTATCGTGCGTGAAATGATCCGAAGTGAAGAGCAGGCCATATTAAAAATGATCGATGCCATCCCTTCTGAAAGAATATCAAACTATGCTTTTCAGAACCAGGGTAATCTGCAGTTTATCAATAAGGCAAAGGAATGGGGATTGGATCTTCCCTCCTTTTCCAATGGTGCAGCCTATGGCGACCTGGATAATGACGGCGATCTTGACCTGGTCGTGAACAATGTGAATATGCCCCCTTTTATTTATAAGAACCTGTCCGGTGAAAAAACCGGAAACCATTACCTGACGGTCAAACTGACCGGAGCTGGAAAAAATCCTCAGGCCATTGGTGCCAGGGTCTTTCTTTACCGGGGAGATCAGATGCGTTACCGGGAACAAATGACCATGCGGGGATTTCAGTCCACTGTGGATGATAAGCTGGTATTCGGTCTCGGAGAAATCGGTCATATCGACTCCCTGGTCGTGGAATGGCCTGACGGACGGAAATCAGTTCAAAAAGACCTGAAGACAGATCAGCTGATAATCCTGAATGAAGATCAGGCATCATTTCCCCTGCCAACGGATCAATCCGATACAGCTTCAGGCTGGTTTCAATCCATTGATGTGGCTGGAATGATAGATTATGTACATAAGGAAAATGATTATGTAGATTTCGACAGGGACCGCTTGTTATTTCACATGATCTCCAATGAAGGCCCCAAAATGTGTGTGGGGGATGTAAACAGTGATGGCCTTGAAGACATTTTTATTGGTGGAGCCAGGGACATGCCGGGGAAAATGTATGTTCAGCAAAAGAACCGGAATTTTATGTCAGTCAATGAAAAACTTTTCCGGCAGGATAAAACTTCTGAAGATACGGATTGTCTTTTTTTCGATGCTGATGGGGACGGTGATGTGGACCTTTATGTGGCCAGTGGAGGGAATGAATTCTCCTCCAGTTCAACAGCATTGATCGACAGGCTTTATTTGAACGACGGTTCCGGAAATTTCAAAAAATCCGTTCAGCTTTTACCTACTTCCAGATTTGAGAATTCCTCCTCAGTTGCGGCATCTGATTTTGATCAGGACGGGGACCTGGACCTGCTTGTTGGTACCCGTACCATTCCATTGCTATACGGGGTTCCGGCCAATGTGTATCTACTTCAGAATAATGGCACGGGAATATTTACTGATGTTACCCCTGAACTTGCTCCCGGATTGATGAACCTGGGATTGGCGACAGATATAGCCTGGACGGATCTGAACGGAGACGGCTTTGACGACGTCCTGATCGCCGGGGAATATATGCCCATTAGATTATTTTTGTATGAGAATGGAAAATATATCGAAAGCACGGAAGCCGGTGGGTTGGCCAACACGCAGGGATGGTGGAATGTGCTGAAATGTTTCGACATTGACCGGGATGGGGATATTGATTTTATCGGTGGAAATCACGGCCTCAATTCCAGGTTTTTTGCTTCCAGGGAAAAACCCATTACCCTGTATGTCAATGATTTTGATAAAAATGGCAGTGTGGAGCATATTCTGACCATGCATAATGGGGATGTTGCCTATCCATTTATCATGAAACCTGACCTCGTATCACAGATCCCTTCCCTGGGTAAGATCTACAAAAGACATGCGGATTTTAAGGGACAGACCATTGAACAGATATTTTCTCCCGCACAATTAGAGAATGCATTACAACTTAATGTAGTATTTTTGTCAACGTCATTGTTCATCAATCAGGGCGACGGCACATTTGAAATAAAATCACTGCCCCTGGAATCTCAGTTCTCTCCTGTATATGCAGTTGAAGTGCAGGATTTTAATGCTGACGGAAACCCTGACATATTATTGGGGGGGAATTTATACCGGTCCAAACCGGAGGTGGGTATATACGCAGCCTCATATGGCACCCTTCTCCTCGGAGACGGAGACGGAAATTTTAGCAATGTACCGGTAAAAAAGTCCGGTTTGCAATTGAATGGGGAAATCCGGGATCTGCATACGATCCGGATTGACAATGCAAAGTATTTATGGGCTGTAAGAAATGATATGAATCTCCAGGTTTATAAAATAAACGGGCATGAAAATTAAAGGGACATTTTTTGTTATATTTATTTCAATGGGGATAGGATTCTGGCAATGTACACCCAGTGAACGGTATGAAAGGCTTGTCGAAAAGGAATTAGGCAGGGGAGAAAGATTTGACAGTCTTTTCCTGGGACTGAAACTTGGAATGACGGATCATCAGTTCTACGGACATTGCTGGGAAATGAATAAACAGGGATTGATCCGGCAGGGTATCGGGAATACTTCCGTAAATTATAATGTGGAAAATCTGAAAGCTCCGGCCGAAATGAATTTTTATCCTGATTTCTATCATGGCAGGATCTGGCGGATGCCTGTTAAATACAGTTACAAGGGTTGGGCTCCCTGGAATCTGAAACTATCTGCCGACAGCCTGCAGATCGATCTGCTCGAAAAATACAAAAAAATTTATGGCGATGATTTCATGGAAGTAAGACATCCCCACAGGGGATCAGCCTTTGTCAGGGTGGATGGCAACAGGCGGATAAGCATCTCAAAGGCCGATGAAAGTAGTGTATGGGTCATTTTTACCGATCTTTTAGTTGATAAGGAACTCAATGCACAAAAGGACGAGGAAAAAACAGAGGGAAATCAGGATCATAATCCCCTGCTTGATGCCATTGACGGAACCGGTGAATGAAAATTCAAAAAGATCAACAGGATTTGATACGGCGTGAGATGTCAGGAAAGTTCGGGATTTATATGTGCATCGGATATCTGTTCTGGGTGACCTCCGGTTGTCAGATCTCAAACAATTCCGACGAGGTGCTTTTTACTTTGCTGGATCCTGCGGAGACCCGGGTTGATTTTGTCAATCGCCTCGATTACCAGGAAGAATTCAATATTTACCGGTACCGTAATTTTTATAATGGCGGTGGTGTCGCCCTGGGCGATATCAATAATGATGGACTGATCGATATTTATTTTACTTCCAACATGCATAAAAACCGGTTATATCTCAATAAAGGGGATTTTCAGTTTGAGGATATAACCGAAAAATCAGGGGCTGGAGGCATCAGGGCCTGGTCAACAGGCGTCAGCATGGCAGATGTAAACGGGGATGGGCTCCTGGATATTTATGTATGCAATTCGGGTGATATTTCCGGAGATAATAAGCAGAATGAACTTTTTATCAATAATGGTGACCTGACATTCACAGAAAGCGCAGCTGCTTTTGGGATAGATGACCGGGGATTTTCAACCCATGGAGCCTTTTTTGATTATGACCGGGACGGGGATCTTGACCTTTACCTGCTAAATAATTCCTATCAGGCCATTGGCAGCTTTAATCTCAAAATAAATAAGCGGTTGGAGCGGGATTCTGTCGGAGGCGATAAGTTGTACAGGAATGATGGGGGCAGGTTTACCGATGTCAGTATGGAAGCCGGTATTTACAGCAGTGTAATTGGTTTTGGTCTCGGCGTTACCGTAGGTGACATAAACCAGGATGGCTGGTTCGACATCTATGTTTCAAACGATTTTTTTGAAAAGGATTATATCTATATCAATAATCAGGACGGCACCTTTGCCGAAAAAATGGAAGACATGATGAAATCGATCAGTGCCGCTTCCATGGGAGCCGATATGGCAGATGTGAACAACGACGGTTACCCTGACATTTTTGTTACCGATATGCTCCCGGAACATGATGCCCGCCTGAAAACCAAAACGACCTTTGATAACTGGGAGAGATACAAAATGGGTTATGAATACGATTATTATCATCAGTTTACACGGAACATGTTCCATTTAAATAATGGTGATGGGACGTTCAGCGAAATTGGCAGACTTGCAGGTGTAGATGCCACCGACTGGAGCTGGGGAGCCCTAATTTTCGATATGGATAATGATGGGCTGAAGGATCTATTTGTTGCTAACGGTATTTACCAGGACCTCACGGATCAGGATTACATCCAATATTTCTCAAACCGGGAAGTAATGCGTTCCATCATTGCCGATAACAATGTCGATTATGTAAAACTGATAGGAGCGATCCCATCCGTTAAAGTTTCGAGTTATGCCTTTAAAAATAAAGGAAATTTTTCATTCGAAAATAAGGCAGATGACTGGGGTCTGGGCAGGCCAAGTCATTCCAACGGTTCGGCATATGGTGATCTCGATAACGACGGTGATCTTGATCTGGTCATCAACAATGTGAATGAGACAGCCTTCATCTATAAAAATCAAAGCCGTGAAAAGACCCCCGGAAATCATTTTATTTCATTTCACTTAAAAGGGGAAGGCAAAAACCCTTTTGCCATTGGCGCTTCCATCACAATCAAGACAGGTAATTCTTACCGGTATATCGAACAGATGCCAATGCGTGGTTTTCAATCCACTGTAGATCACCGGCCTCTGATAGGTTTAGGGAATGACCAGAGGATTGATACGCTTGTGGTTGAATGGCCCGATGGACGCATCACCCTTCTTGAAGGCATTAAATCTGACACAGTACTTGGGCTTCATCAATCCGATGCAAAACAAATGAGGCATCCCTGGAGGGGGGATGAAAATCATATAAATTCCCTTTTCAAAAATATACCGGGTGGCGAAATGCTGGTTTACCGGCACATTGAGAACGATTTTTCCGATTTCGACCGGGATCGTCTGATTTATCATATGAACTCGACTTCCGGGCCCAGGATTGCACGGGGCGACGTAAACAATGACGGACTGGAAGATATATATATCGGTGGCGCGAAAGACAGTCCCGGGGCCTTGTATATACTGCAAAATGACGGCAGTTTTTTACGGAAATTCCAGGAGCAGTTTGATAAGGACAAAGTTTCCGAGGATACGGATGCCGCATTTTTCGATGCAGATCAGGACGGGGATCTTGATCTTTATGTAACCAGTGGAGGAAGTGAATTCCCGAGCAGCTCCACGGCATTGATAGACCGTCTTTATTTTAATGACGGAACCGGGAATTTTACCAGGTCAGAACAGATTCTTCCCACCAACCGGTTTGAGAGTTCTTCCTGTGTTCAGGCGGCAGATTTTGATGAGGATGGGATCATGGAATTATTTGTGGGAATCCGCATGGTCCCATTTTATTATGGAGTTCCAGCCAATGGATATCTGCTCGAGAATGACGGCCATGGGAAATTCCATGATGTCACTGAAAACCTGGCTCCGGAACTGAAAAACATAGGTATGATCACTGATATGGAATGGGCGGATATCGATCAGGATGGGGATCTGGACATGGTACTGACCGGGGAATGGATGCCAATAACGGTTTTCAGGAATGATCACGGTAAATTTGTCAGTATCACTGCAGTATCCGGACTGAAAGATTCGAATGGCTGGTGGAATAGCCTCGCTCCAGGAGATTTCGATGGGGATGGGGATATTGATTTTGTCGTTGGAAATCATGGAAGAAACTCCAGGTTCAAAGCCTCAAAAGAGAAACCCGTGAGCATGTATGTCAATGATTTTGACAGGAACGGAACCGTAGAACAGATCATTACTACTTTTAATGGCGATACTGCCTACCCATTGGCATTAAAGCATGACCTGCTCAGGCAACTTCCCTTTCTCCAGAAAAAATATCTCAAATATGAGGAATATAAAAACCAGACCATCACAGATATATTCAGCCTGGAACAACTTGATCAAGCTGTGCACCTCGAAGTTTATGAATTGTCCAGTGCTATCCTCATGAATCAGGGAAATAGCACCTTCGATCTGCAGCCTTTGGATATCAAATTGCAGTTCTCTCCTTTATATGCCTTCTGGGTGGGAGATGTGGATCATGACCAGATTCCGGATATACTTGCCGGCGGGAACCTATACAGGGTAAAACCCGAGGTCGGAAGATACGATGCGAGCTACGGCGCATTTCTGAAAGGAAACGGGGATGGAACTTTTACCCATATTCTTCCCAAGGATTCGGGATTCAAGCCCGATGGGGAGATCCGCGATATTCTGAATATAAAGACTCTTCAGGGAAATTTTATCCTTGTCAGCAGGAACAATGATTCGGTGCTGGTTTTTCAATATTAACAGGTCTTCATCATCCCTGAATGTTCAGCGGGGACTTAAACCCGGTATTTCTTATATTAAAATACTTAACCCGGAAAATTCATGAATAATCGGGGTT
>JAGTVG010000537.1 GCA_018224645.1 Cyclobacteriaceae bacterium | reverse complement strand
TAACCATATCAGGGTGATAGCGGACTGAAAATTAGTTTTTCTCATGATGGATTAATTAAAAAATAAGCCTGTATAGAAATTTCCATCTGAATTTAATCAAATCTGATCATGAAATCAACCTTTTTCAAGCTTCCGGTTTTTCTCCTTTGAAGCAAACAATAACTGCTATTTTCTTCCTGTTCCTCCTCTGATTCGTACTGCCGGGGTACACCCGGCACCGGATGAATATCCAGTTGATTTACATTGATTGTACGGCTTTGTTTCCTGTTGTCTCGTATAACCCGTACGGCTGATGTGAACCTGTACAGCTTGCAGTATTCCATGGTCTGTTGGATCTTTCCTGAACATTACCTTTCTGATTCCAACGGTAGACGTTTCCAGCCTCTTCGGCATTAGCATCATTCTGTCCTGATGATGGTTTTGACTGAATACTGTACCGGTTCTGATTGCGGGTCATGTTGTTACTGGCCTTATTCAGATCATGGGTCGCCCGGTAATCCGTTGGTCTGACTCTGTTCCTGGCCCCTCCCCGCCCCTCCATGGCATGTTAAGATTATTACAGGTTAATGAGATTTGTAATCAGGTTTTTCATGAATTATCTTTTAAAATAATTTTTATGCCTCTGGAAGGAATTTGCAGCTTTTATACGTTAAAGTATAGTTCCCGTGATTTTAGATCAATTTTAAGTAAAAATCAATTATACTTACAGAAATTCCGGGATGGCAGAAGAAAAAATCATCTGAGAAGCAGCGGGATACCGGATTCCAGGCAGTGAAATTATATAAACATTTGTGACACAGACAGGTTATTTTGCTACTGCTGTAATGGAAACATGTAAAATATTGAATAAATATATAACTTAGTAAGTGGTTCAAACGGATTCCCAGTCATCTGCCGGTATGATCCATGCCTGTAATGGGGGTATTGTAAACAGCATACATCAACTGACCGGTGAATGACCGGGAACTTATTTTGGTTGTGCAGGTTAATACACGATAAATGAATAAATTTTCACTGATTCTGACTCTCCTCCTTGCAGTGGTTTTTCAGGCGTTTTCACAATCCAATGCGGTTAAG
Source organism: Cyclobacteriaceae bacterium (assembly GCA_018224645.1). GTDB lineage: Bacteria > Bacteroidota > Bacteroidia > Cytophagales > Cyclobacteriaceae > JAGTVG01. Next base: position 15,540 of record JAGTVG010000537.1, on the reverse strand, counting down.
GGCCGGGTTACCTCGGCCGTGAATGGCCAGGGCCTTCCAGGGGTCAATATCCTCATCAAAGGTACCCTGCAGGGCACAACCACTGATCTCGATGGAAATTATTCGGTAACCGTGGAAAGCGGGGATGTGCTTGTCTTTAAAATGGTGGGTATGATGACAGAGGAAATCGAGGTAAGGAACCAGTCTGTTATCGATATTACCCTTGAAGAAGAAAGCAAGGTGCTCGAAGGGGTTGTGGTCACGGGATTTCAGGAAGTTGACCGGAAATTATTTACAGGATCAGCTGAACGGTTGAAACTGGAGGAGATCCAGGTAAAAGGTGAGGTGGATGTAAGCCGTATGCTGGAAGGGCAGGTTGCCGGTGTAACCGTGGATAATGTATCCGCTACTTTCGGCTCGACGCCAAAGATCCGTATCCGGGGGAATACTTCAATCAACGGGAATAACCAGCCTCTTTTTGTGGTGGATGGTGTAATCCTGGAGGACCTTACCGATGTCAATACGGAAGATTTTATTTCCGGGAATGCCAACACCCTTGTCAGTTCATCCATTGCCAACATCAACCCCAATGATATCGAATCGATCCAGATTCTGAAAGATGCCTCGGCAACCGCCATTTATGGGGCGAGGGCTGCCAACGGCGTCATTGTCATCTCGACGAAGAGAGGCCGCAGCGGCGACCTGCAGGTGAATTATTCGGGAAATTTTTCATTCAAACTCCGTCCTACGTATGAGCAGTTCGATCTGCTCAATTCTGCGGAAGAAATGTCGGTATACAGGGAATTGTTTGAAAAGGGGCTTCTGGACATCAGTACTTCTGTCAGGGCCCAGAATTATGGTGCGATGGGAAAAATGTTTACGCTCATCGCCGATCATGAACTGGAATGGGGTCCCGGGGGAACCCTGAATGAAACCTTCCTGAACCAGTACGAAAATGCGAATACCGACTGGTTTGCTGTATTGTTCAATAATCCCGGATTTCAGCAGCAGCATTCACTTGATTTCACCACGGGAAGCGATAAAGCGAACAGCTACTATTCGATCAGTTACCTGAACGATCAGGGTCAGACAATCGCCGATGAAGTCCAGAGGATCACAGGCACCGCCCGGAATACCTTTTTTATTTCAGACGCATTTTCTTTCGGTTTAAAACTGACCGGCAGTTACAGGGATCAGCAGGTACCCGGAACACGGAACCGGGAACTGGATCCGATAACAGGGCGGTACAGCCGGAATTTTGATATTAACCCCTTAAGTTATGCATTGAACACGGCCCGCTCAATCCGGCCCTATGATGAAAACGGCGATCTTGAATTTTTCAGAAGAAATTTTGCCCCATTCAATATCCTGCAGGAACTGGATCTTAATTATATGGCTATCCGGGTTGTGGATCTTGCTACCCAGATCGATTTTGAGATCAAACCCATGACCGATTTTTCGATAAACGGGGCTTTTCAGGCACGATATGCCAATACCAACCGCGATCATACGGTACATGAAAACAGCAACCAGGCAGAAGCCTACAGGGCGGACGATACGCAGTTTATCCAGGAAGCCAATAACCTCCTTTTCCGGGATCCAAACAACCCCGGCCTGAATCCCCAGGTAGTGCTGCCGGTGGGAGGATTCAAATACCTCGACCAGAGTGATCTGCTTAATTTTTTCGCCAGGATAAGCGGGGAATGGTCGAAAAATCTAAACGAAATACATGATATCAATCTCTTTGGAGGAGCTGAAATGCGTTATTCTGACCGGAATACAACAAGCTCCACAGGTCTTGGCGTTGTCTATGAAAGCGGCGGAGTCGTGATCACCGATCCAAATATCATTGAGTTTTTCAATCTGCAGAACATTTCGGTATTTTCACTGGAAGAGCAAAAGGACCGTTTTCTTGGATTTTTCCTTAATGGCGGCTATGCCTATAAATCCAGGTATGTGGCTAATTTAACTGCCCGATATGACGGATCAAACCAGCTGGGCAACAGTGACCAGGCAAGGTACCTGCCTACCTGGAATGTCAGCGGCGCATGGAATGTAGACCAGGAATCGTTCATGAACAGTTTCACCTTCCTCAATTATTTGAAATTCAGGGCCACCTATGGGCTTTCCGGCAATCTTCCTCCGGAATCCAGTGCCCTGTTGAATCTACAGTCGGCCGTGACGATCCGGCCTACCGATGTGGAACCCTATCTTTTCATCCAGGACCTGACCAATACGGAACTGACCTGGGAAAAACTGAAGGAATTCAACGTCGGTGTTGATTTTGGCATTTTTGGTGAACGGGTAAACACCTCTCTGGATTATTATCGCCGGCAGTCGTTTGACCTTATTGGCATTGTCCAGACCAGCGGTATTGGCGGACAGGGACTGAAGATCGGGAATTATGCTGATATGGAATCTGATGGATTCGAATTGAGTCTCAATACAGTCAATATCCGGAACGAGAATTTCACCTGGACCACGAATTTTAATGTTTCATACACGAAGGATGTGATCACAAAACTGGATTTCGGACCCAGGCTGGTGGATGCAATGGGTCAGAATGGTGCTGCCGTGCTTGGCGGCCCCAGGCGTGGCCTGTTTTCAACACAGTTTGCCGGGCTGAACACGGTGGGGATACCGGAATTTTATGACGAAACAGGCGAAAAGGTCTTCAACCTGGATCTTCAAAGCCGGGAAAATCTGGATGGAAAACTCGTTTTCGAAGGACCGTCGGAACCCAGGGGAGCAGGTGGATTCAACAATACATTTTCATATAAAGGTTTATCGCTCAACGTATTCATTTCTTATAAATTTGATTATAAGATACGCCTAAATGATGCATTTTATCCGATTTATACGGATTTTGATGCCCTCCCTGGCGACCTTGTCGACCGTTGGGCAGTGCCGGGCGATGAAACAGAAACGGATATTCCCGTGATCCTGGACGCCGGTGTTGCCCAGGTCAGCGGGGACATCGTGAATGCCTATAACCTTTATAACAAGAGCACGGCGCGGGTTGCCAGTGGTGATTATGCCCGGTTGAGAACAGTCCAGCTTTCCTACAGGCTGCCCGGACAATGGGTTTCCCAGGTTGGCTTCCGAAGTGTATTTATAACCCTGGAAGGAAATAACCTGGCCCTGCTGTATTCTGATGATGCGCTCAACGGGCAGGATCCGGAATTCTTTGCCACTGGAGGTGTGGCTCTCCCACCCCCGAAAACGATAACCGTTGCAGTAAATATTGGATTATGATGTTATGAAAAACATAAAGATTAAAAATAAATATACAATATTGACAGGAAGCTTTTTCAGGATATTATTATCCGTTGGGATCCTGATCCTGGCAGGTTGTGATGATTTCCTGGATGAGGTTCCCGACAACCGGGTGGATCTCAATGATCTGGATAAAGCTGCCCAGGTCCTGACAAATGCCTATTCCGACGCAAGTTATGCATTCACTGACTGGATGACGGATAATGTGGCCTATACGCGAGGTGTAAACCTGCGGACCAATCACCAGGAAATTTATTCCTGGTCGGATGAAACGACGGATGCCACTGAAACCGACACACCTACTTTTTACTGGAATGCCACCTATAATGCCATCGCCCATGCCAACGAGGTGCTGGCTGTCCTCGAATCCCTTGACGCAAACAACGAAGAGGATGAGGCAAGGAAAAGAGCGATCGAGTCTGAAGCATTGCTGACCCGTGCATATGCTCATTTTATGCTGGTTAACCTGTTCGGAAAACATTATGACAAACAACGGGCAGGTACCGATCAGGGGGTACCTTATGTAGACACACCCGAAACGGTATTTATCAAAACCTATGCAAGAAATACTGTTCAGGAGGTTTATGACCGGGTGGAGGAGGATATGCTGAGGGGACTCGAATTATCCGATGACAGTTTTTTTTCCAATTCAGGAAAATATCATTTCAACCGGAATGCCGCGATGGCTTTTGCCTCGAGATTTTATCTGTACAAGGGGGACTTCCAGAAATGTATAGATTACAGCAATGAGCTGCTTGGAAATGACCCTTCTGCCTTCGTCAGGGACCTGACTTCTGATGAATTCCTGAATGCCGGTTCTTCCATTGAAGGATATGCCCAGATCTACAATTCCCCGGATCTTCCCGGTAACCTTCTGCTGATCAGGAAGGTTTCCCTGGTACAACGGACAGATTTCGCCCATGGACCGACAACCACTTTATACAATGATCTATTTGGCCTCAATCCGTTTGCGGGAACGGTGGATGAACGTGAAAACCCTGCACTGGTGAAGGGGGAAAATGGTGTCTTTCCGATCAGGTATCAGAGTCTCTTCCAGCGAAGCAGCCTGAATTCAAATGTCGGGACCCCCTATCATATACATCTGGCATTCCGGGGCGAAGAAGTTTTACTCAACAGAATGGAATCGTATGTTGAACTGAACCGTCTCGATGATGCCATACGGGATCTCCAGGTACTGGTGGATAACCGGTACAGCGGCCCGCCCGTAACGGTAACAATTCAATTGCTGAGGACGGCCTTTGGCGTATCCGGGGATCCCTTTGTCAGCGATAAATTCGTGTTGGATCTTTATGTACAGATAGAACGGAGAAAGGAATTTATCGTCCAGGGGCTCCGCTGGTTTGATATAAAAAGGTTTGAACTGGATGTTGTCCATAATCTGGCTGATGGTTCAACCATCATGCTGGATGATAAGGACCTGCGCAAGGTTCTGCAGATACCGGCATCCGCAGTAGAAGTAGGAGGTTTACAGCCCAATCCCAGGTAAGAAAAAAATTATTGAAATGAAGATGCATATAAAAAAATCGATTTTCCTGATTTTCATGGCCGTAATGCTCCCGGCTTTTCATGGATGTTTTGAAAAGGAAATACTCGATGAGCCCGTTTATGAGGGTCCTGACATGATCAAAAATGACCTGGATCAGTATATAGATGAACATTTCATCCAGGATTTCGGGATGGCAATACGTTACAGGTTTGTCGATCGTTATGTGAGCCCGACTGAGCGGGTCACACCACCGCGTATCGAAGTCGTCAGACCGATGCTTGATTTTATTGATGAATTCTGGATCGATCCATATCTTTCGGTAGAAAACGGGGAAATTTTCTTCCGGAAACATGTTCCAGCCGAAATCGTTCTGCTTGGCGGGCTGATCTATAATGAAGATGGTACGGTTACCCTGGGCACTGCCGATGCGGGTGCACAGATCACCTTTACGGATGTGAATTCCTTTGATCTCGAGGATGAGGACTGGTTACTGCTACAGTTGCAAACCGTTTATCATGAATTCGCGCATATCGTACATCAGCGGTATAAATTGCCTAATGCATTCGAAACCATTTCGCCTCAGGGTTATACAAGTGCGGGTGCATGGTTCACACTGACCAGGGATCAAGCCTTACAGCGCGGATTCGTCTCCCCCTATGCCACTGCCTCACCGAATGAAGATTTCGCGGAAACCGTGGCCCATTTTCTTTATGAAGAGAACTTTTATGAAAATTATATCATTCAGGAATCCGAATGTACCAGCCCGGCTTGTGAAAGCCGGAACGCGGGCAGGATTTTGATCCAGGAGAAATTGAATTCGATCACGGCACATTATAAAAAAGTAACAGGCGTAGACCTTGAGGAGGTACGGGAAGCCGTACAGGCAAAATTATAATCGTATGAAAAAAAATCACTGGCATATAAGCTTCTTTTTCCTCTTCCTCCTGGTGTTTTCCTGTGATGATGAAAAGGTGGGTAAACTTCCCCCTGTGGAAGAAAGGGTAAACGATGCCGTTACCAGTCTGAAAAATGAGCTGACAGGCCCGGCCAATGGCTGGAAACTGGAATATCAGCCAACCAATGCATCGGGTGTATTTTTCGTACTGCTCGAATTTACTGACGATGAGGTGGTACGGATTCAATCCGACCTGGCAGATAACGCGGGGGAATTTTTTGATCAGACCATTCCATGGCGCATCGATAATGCCATGGGTCTTGAACTGATCTTTGAGACCTATGGGATATTTCATTACCTTTTTGAACAGGATGGGGCAACTTTCGGTGCGGAATTTGAATGGTCATTTATGAGCAAGGATGGAGAAGACCTGATTTTCAAAAGTATATCCGATTTCGCCAATGATCAGACCAACATCATCCTGAAACCTGCTTCCTCAGGGGATGAAAACCTGTTTGCGCGGGATATCGCCCGGAACCTCGATGAATTTTCCACCATCAGCCCCAAAGCGCTTGAATCCCCGAAACCAAAGCAGCAGTTATATTTTGAAGATGCAGACATTTCCATCTTCTGGTCACTGGATCCTGCAAAAAGGATGGTTGAATCGACCCTTGCCGGTACGGGTCAGGATTTCGATGATCCTGATTTTGCAGCCACCCTGCTTAATCACATCAGCGGCTATAAGCTGCAGAACGGGAGCATGATACTGCTTGAGCCCCTTGAATTTGTCTTAAATAACCGTGCGTATTCGGTCAATGAAATTTCCTTCTCTGAATTTTCAAATAATGGCCCCAGTCTCTGTTCATTCTTCACAAATAATGGCCCGTTATACGAAGGGCAGGTGAATGGCCTGGGTAAAGTTGCCATGATCGCCAGTTTGTTTGATTTGGAAGGGACAGCCTTCCAGCCGATCGCCGAATTCCCCTATAGTGTGAACGCGTTTTTTATTTTTGATGAAACGGTCACATCGCTCACAGAGGAAGGTAAGATATTGGCTGAAAAATTCCCGAATGCCGCCGGATTCGTGTTTTATTATGGATTTGAATCGGATAACCAACCGGCCAATGCAGTGGGCTTGATCCTGTCAGATGGGGAGGGAAATTCTGAGATTTATGCCCGGGAGTTTCTGCCGACAACTACAGTGGGTAATAAGATCAATGTGGTGTTTACTGACTCCTATTATCATTCCGGCACGCCTGCTCCCGGGGACGAAGCCAACCTGGCTGAGATCACCGACCTGCTTTTCGAGGGTGGGGATGTATACGCCTCGGATTTCCCGGTGGAAGGCCTCATGGTATTTAAACTTTTCAATCCCTGCAACCTGTATGAGATATTCCTGGTGCAGTAAGCATTCAGTCGGGTATTTCCATCAATGGATTCTATCAGTTGTTCAATTGTGGTTAACCATGGGACCGGTTATTTAATCAGCATCCTTGTCAGGCAGGTTTAAATCCGTGTGCGGGTGTGTTATTAATGCATCCGGTCATCTACCCGATCCACCATCAGGTCCAGGAAAAACGAAGGATAATTCTTTCTGCTTTAAATCAACTGGCATCCGATAGCCTTCTTGCCGAGGGGATTTACACGGGATTTATGTACCGGCGGTGGATGATCCATACAACCGTGGATCCACGCTGAAGCCCGGTCTATTTCCTTTCCTGATACCGTATCGCGAAGGGTATGGCAATCAAATCAGCGGAAACTCATGCCATGACTCCAAGTCATGGCATGAGTTTTCGCTGATGGGCACGGCACAGTAAGACTGCCATGGATCGTATTTCAGCTTAAAATTGTATATTCAATCTCAAAAATCGAACGATCATGAAAAATAAATTTTTTTATGGGCATAACCCGCCAAACTTAAATTTTTCACCGCTGATTAGATTTTTCCTGCCATTAATTTTTGGGATCTTGTATTGCATCCTTAATGGTTGTGCTAATGAAAAAGAAATGACAACGGATCAGAAAAACAAACTGCAACTGCTAAAGAATGAAGTTTCAGATGACCTTACCCGGAATCTGCTTCCTTATTGGTCCTCTAAAATGATTGATACGATCAATGGGGGATTTTATGGAAGGGTTGACAGTAAGGAACAGGTATATTCCGATGCTGATAAAGGAGGTATTTTAAATGCCAGGATTTTATGGACTTTTTCTTCAGCCTTCCGGATCATGAATGACAGTTCATATCTCCGTATGGCTACCTATGCCAGGGATTATATTATGACTTATTTCATTGATGAAGAATTCGGTGGTGCATACATGACTGTTAAGTCGAATGGAGAACCATCCGATACAAGAAAACAAATCCTGACCGAGTCTTACTTTATATATGCTCTTGCTGAACATTACCGAGCAACCGGGGATCAGGAAGCTCTGGCAAAAGCCAGGGAAATATTCGAATCGGTGGAAAAATATGCTTTTGATAAAGAGTCAAATGGTTATTTTGAAGTATTTACGCGGGATTGGAAGCGCAGTCCGGACCTGCTCCTTGGCGAAAGATCTGCAAAAGATGAAAAAACGATGATTACACACCTGCATCTGGTTGAAGCTTATGCCGGTTTATACAGGGTATGGCCTGAAAAGCGGATGGAAGAGAGACTGAGAAATATCCTTGAAATATTTAATGATAAAATTGTGGATAAAAAGACTTATCATCTAATTTATTTTCTTGACAGGGATTGGAATGCTACCACGACCATTGATTCATATGGACATGATATAGAAGCATCATGGTTAATAGATGAAGCAGCCAGACTTCTCAAAGACCCGGAATTAATTTCCCGTGTAAGAAAATTAAGTATTAAAATTGCCGATGCTGCCTCCGAGGGGCTCCGGGAAGACGGAAGCATGCTTACCGAAAAGGATAACTCCATAGGACATGTCGTAACGATCAGATCATGGTGGGAACAGGCTGAATCCGTCGTGGGTTATCTGAATGCTTTCGAAATAACAGGCGATCAGTCTTATCTTGACAAATCAATAAACAGCTGGAATTATATAAAACGACACTTTGTCGACAAAACCAACGGAGGCTGGCATAGTTTAATCCTGGAAACAGGCGAACCGGGGACCCGGGATAAAGCCGGATTCTGGACCTGTCCCTATCACAATGGAAGAATGTGCATGGAGGTAATTGAAAGGATCAGGAAATGATTATTCGAAATTAGGTTTTATTTTTTTTCACGGGCGTGTTTTTAATGCGTTTGAGTATTATCAGCAATTTTACCTTAATTAACCTCTGCCACATTTAAGATAAACATAAAAACTCATGCCATGACTCCAAGTCATGGCATGAGTTTTTATGTTTATTCTATCTGGAAGAACAGATCAACGGAGTAAGTGCCGATTGAAACCTGCACAAAACCTTCACCGTCTTCATTCACGGTTCCGGTCGGAATGGTCACCGGATTGAAGGAAATGATTTCCATGAGCTCAAAATCTTCATCCTGTGGGTCTTCAAAATCAGTTCCGTCAAAGTCAATAAATGTCAATTCCCATGTTTCATTCGTCAGGATGTATGGATCTCCATCCGGATTTATTGTAAAGCCTATGGGCAATTCAAAGGGCGCCAGGTCTACCAGCGGTGGAGTGGCAATGATCCTTGAAGGATCATCCTGGGGACCCAGAACCAGAATAAAATCCGGATACTTTGTTGAATCGGGCAATCCCGTGGCATCATCCCAATCAGCTCCTTCAGGATTAACAAAGGGGATACTGTTGATGCTGATGCCGGTCATGATCCTTTCACCAATGTTGATATTTCTCGATACTGAATCACGCTGGTTATCATCGGTAAATGCCGTCAGGGTAACTTCATAGGTACCGCTTTCATCAAAGGTGATCGTCGGGTTTGTCTGTGTTGAAGTCTGGCCGTCACCAAAATTCCATTGATAACTCGAGGCGTTGGTGGTTGCATTCTTGAAAGTGACTGGTTTTCCTACTTCCAGGACCTCCGGATCGGTACTGAAATCAACCATGGGTAAGGGTAGTTTTGGATCCTCATCCTTACAACCCATGATATACAGAATAAGCAGGGCAGCACCTAATAACTTGTAAACATGTGTCATATAATTGCTTTTATAATTTGAAGAGAATACTAATTAAAGTAAAATTTCCGAATATACACCAAACTCCCTGTTCGAAAATTTGGCGGCAGGGAAAAATAACCAAATTTACTCTATGCGGAATTAATTCCCTGGATACAAGCTGATAAGCGAATTCTATGACTGGAAAAAGAAATTGAGAAGATCAGAAAAGGAATTTTTTGATAACATCAATGCCTAGAATGGCTATTGCCGTCAGACCAGCCGACCAGAGGATGATGCCTATGATCAGAAAGATCATCAGGCGTTTTGTATCCTTCACGATGGCCATGCCCACCAGTGCTGCCGGTATCGGACCGAGGGTTCCGCTGACGATCAGACCAAGTCCAATGGTCCCATACCTGTCCATCAGATGGGTAAACTTTTTTTTATTTTTTTCCAGCCTCTCCTCCCCCATTTTTTTAAATAACCAGTTTCTGAGTGATGACCCTGAAAAATAGATGATAAAAACCGTGGTAATAGATCCAAGGGCGGTAAAACCGGCTGTGATTACCGGATGTGCATTCAAAGCAATCCCCACAGGGACTCCCTTGTACAGGCCGGTAATGCCCGCCAGGTAAATAACACCCATTTGAATCAATATATCATTCATTCCAAAGGATAAACCGGTAAATCTACACAATTTCCGGAAGATCAATTAAACGAAATATAGGAGAGATTTAATCGTGTCGGTTAGATGGATATAAAAAACTCCTGCAGGGCATTGGGCCCTGTATTAAAGATAAAAATAGAAATGAAAACTTCATTTCTATCGCGACGCTTAATATAACAATTATTACATTTGATTGTCGTGTGACGATAAACTATACTATATCAAAAAGTGCAATCAAAAATAAAAATCGATCGGATCAAACCATTGACTGCCCGGGTGGGGATCCTGGGCGTCGGTCATCATACCTATTGGAAACAGTTTGAGGGTCTCCTGGAGGAGATCAAAAATAAATTAGCGGTATTCGAAAACATGGTCCGGGAAAATGGTGTGAGCATCATTAACCTGGGCATTTCCGATTGTGCGGAATCTGCCTACCGGCTGGTCCCGGAGATCAGGTCTGCCAACCTCGACCTGCTGTTCATCGACATGCTTACCTATGCCACCTCCAGTTCCATTGCTGCCATCTTCAGGGAGATCAATGTCCCGATGGTGCTGGTGGCATTGCAGCCGCAAAAAGCCATGGACTATGACAAAGCATCCACCTACATGCAGCTTTTAAACGATGACATCTGTGCCATTCCCGAATTCAACAGTGTTGCTTTACGGTTTGGCAGAAAGATTCCACCAGTCATCATCGGCACCCTGTATGACGACGATCAGGCCAGGGCAGAGATCGGCAATTATTGCCATATTGCAAAAGTGCTCAACAGCCTGAAAAAGGCAAGGATCGGCCAGATGGGCCATGTGCTGGAAGCCATGCTGGATATGCATACCGATCCGGCACTTTTGACCGCTGCCTTTGGCTGCCATATCGTACAGACTGAGCCGGAGGATGTGCTCCGGCATTACCGCCAGACTGATCCTGCTGAAATTGAAGCCTACAGGGGACGGATCGTTGGTTTTTTTGATTTTCCTGAGCCTGAATCCGATCCCATCACGGAAAAACTGTCCGTGGATGATCTTGAAACGGCCGCCAGGGCAGGTGTAGCCCTGGAACATTTTATCTGCGATAAAAAGCTCGACGGCCTCGCCTATTATTATGAGGGGGAACCCGGATCGGAAATGAGAAAAATGGTTACCAATTTTACCGTCGGAAATTCACTCCTGACCGCCGGAGGTTTTCCAATGTGCGGGGAAATGGACCTGAAAACCTGCATCGCCATGATGATCATGGACCGGCTGGAGATGGGGGGCAGTTTTGCTGAATTCCACCCGGTCGACTTTAATGAGGGGTTCGTCCTGGTAGGCCACGATGGTCCCCACCACATCAATATTGCCGAAGGCAGGCCTGTTCTGCGAAGCCTGAAAAAATATCATGGGAAACCGGGAAAAGGGGCAAGTGTGGAATTCAAGATCAGGGAAGGACCCATAACGATGCTCGGCATTACCCAGAAATCCGACGGAAAATTCAAGTTTGTTATCGCTGAAGGAGAATCGAAGGATGGGCCCATTCCCCCGACAGGCAATACCAATACCAGGGGATTTTTCCTCCCGGATGTCAAAACCTTTCTTAAACGATGGTTTGCAGAAGGCCCGACCCATCATTTCGCATTGGGGACCGGGCACAGGGCGGAAACCATCAGGGTCATCGGAGAATTCCTGAATATTGAAACGGTGATCATCCCGAAGACATGAATGCCGGATACGTCATCGGAATCCTGGCCGTTTACTTCAGCCTTCTTTTTCTTGTGTCATGGCTGACAACCAGGAAAACCGACGCAGCAACATTTTTTATTGCGAACCGTAATGCTCCCTGGCCCCTGGTAGCCTATGGAATGATCGGCGTGGCCATTTCCGGGATCACATTCATTTCGGTCCCCGGACAGGTGGCAGACTCACAATTTTCCTATTTTCAGCTGGTCATTGGTTATTCCCTGGGGCTCCTGGTGGTTGCCTTTGTACTCCTTCCGGTATTTTACAGGATCAGGGCCATTTCAATCTACTCCTTTCTCAACGAACGGTACGGTTATCTTTCCCACAAAACAGGGGCTGTTTTTTTCCTGGTGGCTCAGGTAGCCACTGCATCATTCAAACTTTTTCTGATGGCGCATGTGTTGCAACTTGTTCTCTTCAATTCGCTTGGATGGCCATTCTGGCTGACGGTTTTGCTGACACTCCTGCTGATCTGGCTTTATACCTACCGGGGAGGCATTAAAACGGTTATTTTTACCGATACCCTCCAGACCACTTTTCTGATCCTTTCGCTGATCCTGAGTATCTGGACCATCAGCGGCAGACTGGATCTTTCGTTCGTGGAATTGTACAGAAACATGGAGTCGCGTGGGATTTCAAGGATCTTTTTCTGGTCTTGGGATGATCCTTTTAATTTTTTCAAGCTTGTCCTGACCGGACTCCTGCTGACCGTAATGACCAACGGACTCGATCAATCGGTGATGCAGAAACATCTGACCTGCCGTGATCTTCTTTCTTCACAGAAAAACATCGTTGCCCTTGCTGTCATATTGCTGGGCGTTAATATCCTGTTTCTTTTTCTGGGAGGATCTCTGTCCATTTTCAGTGATTTGAAAAATATTCCCATCCCGGAACGGACAGATAACCTTTATCCCCTGCTGGCCATCAATCACCTGGGGCTTGCGGCAGGCACCTTTTTCCTCATCGGAATCGCCGCTGCAGCCTATTCTTCAGCAGACAGTTCCCTGACCGGTCTGACTACCTCCTTCTGTATAGATGTATTGAATTTTAAGGAAAAGGAGGATAACAGGCAGCACCTGAGACAGGGTATCCATCTGGGATTTACCCTGCTGATCTTTATCCTCATCATGGTGTTCAGCCAGGTCAACAATGAAAGTGTTCTGTACGCCTTCATCAGGACATCGGGATTCATTTATGGCCCGCTGGTCGGGTTGTTTGCTTTCGGACTTTTCTCAAAAAGGAAGGTACGGGACCATTGGATCCCGGTTATTTCCATCCTGGCACCCATTGTATCAATTCTTCTTGATCAGAATTCCGAAAAGTGGTTTTATGGATATAAATTCGGTTATGATATCCTGGTGGTCAACAGCCTGATCACCTACCTGGGCTTGTATTTTTTATCAAAAAAAGATAAATAAGGATATGACATATTTAATAAACCGGTTCCTGGGATTTATTTCGGCGAACATTAAAATTTTTGTTTTTATTTATTTTATCCTTGGATTTTCAATGGAAAGCCACGGGCAGGGAAACCTCGAAAAAAATTTCATTGATCCTCCGGATTATGCCAAACCGAGAGGATACTGGATCTGGGCACATGGGAACTTTGATTATGCAACGGTCAACAGTGAGCTTCAGGCTTTTAAGGAAATGGGACTTGGCGGCGCCGATATTTTTGACATGGGGATAACCGATCCCTTAGATATTATTCCGCCGGGTAATCAGTTCATGGGTGAAAAAATGCTGGATGGGATAGCATATGCCCTGAAGGAAGCAAAAAAACTGGGTCTTGACATGGGACTTTCTGTCTCCAATGGATGGAATGCAGGAGGAGACTGGACAGAACCGGATGAAAAGATCATGCGGTTATTATTCTGGAAAGATACCCTGGAAGGACCAGCCACCATTACTGAAATAGGATTCCCCGAAATACCACGGACCTTCGAAAAACCCTATGGCAAATTCGAATTGTTTCCCGGGATCAAGGATGATGGATTCCCTGAATATTATGAAGAAGTCGCATTGGTAGCCTTCCCTTTCACAGAAGGTAAAAAAATTGTCGATCCTGATCAGGTATTGTATTTTGATACGGATAAGATCAAGGGCAACCGAACGGATATCAATCTGCCTGATGGTAAATGGGTCCTCGCCAGGGGAGTGGTTACCCCGCTGGGCCAGAAAATGTGGATGAAAAGTGATCGATCCAATGGATTTATCATGGACCACTATTCAAAAAAGGCAACCAGGCATCATTTTAAACATATCCTGGGAAAACTGGAAGAACGATTGGGCAACCTGGGGGAAACCGCACTTGAAAGGTTGTACCTGGCCAGCTTTGAGGCTGAAGATTATGTCATCTGGAGCCCGGAACTGGAAGAGGAATTTTTTAACCGGAATGGATACCGGCTGGCCCCTTTTATCCCGGTTTTTACAGGGTCTCAGATGGTGGATGAAGCGACAACCGAACGGTTTCTTTACGATTACAGGCTGACGGTCTCGGAAATGTTTATCAATAACCATTACCGACAGGCCAGCAGGATCTGCCGGGAACATGGCGTGTTGCTGGCTTCCGAATCCGGAGGTCCCGGACCTCCCCTTCATTATGTGCCTACCGAAGATCTTAAAGCCCTTGGGTCGGTGCATATCATGCGGGGTGAATTCTGGAACAGACACACCCGCTGGAATACCGAAGATGGACTTAACCTGATGCAGGTAGTAAAGAACATTGCCAGTGCCGCACATATTTACGGTCACAAGGTGGTCGAGATGGAATCATTTACAAGCCATGGTTTCCACTGGCAGGAAAGTCCCTTTGAATTAAAACCACTGGCCGACCAGGCGTTCTGTGAAGGAATGACCCGTGTAGTGTATCATACCATGCCTCACAGTCCCCCGGAGGCAGGCATTCCCGGATGGAGTTACCAGGCAGGCACGCATATTCACCCGAAAATGACCTGGTGGCCTATGTCAAAACCTTTTCATCAATATCTCGCCCGTTGCAGCGCAATGCTCATGGAAGGCCAGTTTGTGGCTGATGTCGCCTATTATTACGGGCATGATATCCCGAATTTCGCAAAACCAAAACACATACAGCCCGATCTGGGTCCGGGATACGATTATGATGACCTTAATACGGAAATCCTCCTGCAGATTACCGAAGTACGGGATGGCAGGATACTCCTCCCCGGAGGAATGGAATATGAAATCCTCGTGCTGCCGGAGGATCCCCGCATGGACCTCGAAGTAATAAAAAAGGTGGATGAACTGCTGAAAAAGGGCGCAACCATTATCGGCCCCAAACCGGTCAGGGTCTATGGCCTGGCAGATCATGTCCGGAAAGAAAAGGAACTTGCAGAGATTACGGATAAAATATGGGGAAAAGGCGGTCGGTTGAAGAAAAGGGACAGAATTT
>JAGTVG010000536.1 GCA_018224645.1 Cyclobacteriaceae bacterium | reverse complement strand
GGCATTCAAAACCTTGATGGCCTGTTCAATGATCTCCGGTCCGATGCCATCTCCAGGCAAAACGGCAATTTTTTTAGTTGGCATTACGCGTGGGTCTGTTTCATTTTAAACTCATGTTCCAGTATGTTCAGCATCTTCATGGTGGCTTTGATCGCCGCAACGGTCTGGTCCGGATCCAGGCCGCGGGTTTTGAACTCTTTTTCGAGTTCCCAGGTGATAACCGTTTCCACGAGGGCATCGGTCCGGCCTCCGGGAGGGATGGTTACCACATAATCGATCAGCTTTGGCAGGGGCCTGCCCAGTTTTTTATAGATGGCTTTCAGCGCATTCATGAAGGCATCATACTGCCCGTCACCGGAAGCATGCTCCTGATATACAATACCATCAATTTCTATGCTTAATCCTGTGACCGGCCTCAGGCCGAGGGCATGGGAAGTTGAATAATTCTTCAGCGTAATGATCTGTTCGATTGCCTCACTTTTCAGCACATCTGAAATGATATAAGGAAGATCTTCGAGGGTCACTGTCTCCTTCTGATCTCCCAGTTCAATGATCCGTTCCGTCACTTTCTTCAGGGCTTCAGGATCCAGGGTAATGCCCAGTTCTTCAAGGTTTTTCCTGATACTGGCCTTTCCGGATGTTTTGCCAAGGGCATATTTTCTGGTTCTTCCAAATCTTTCCGGGATCAGATCATTGAAATAAAGATTATCCTTATGGTCCCCGTCGGCGTGAATGCCGCTGCACTGGGTGAACACAAATTCACCGATGAGGGGTTTGTTGGTGGGAACCCGGATGCCTGAGAATGATTCAACCATCCTGCTTATCTTGCTTAATTTGGATTCTACGATCGACATTTCCATCTTGAAATGATCCTTCACAATCGCGACCACGCTTGACATGGGCACATTTCCTGCACGTTCACCCAGGCCGTTGACTGTCGTATGAACACAGCGTATTCCCGCCCTGATCGCTGCAAAAACATTGGCTGTGGCCAGGTCATAATCGTTATGCGGATGGAAATCAAAATTCAGATCCGGATACTTTTGGAGGATTTTGAAGATGAAATCATATGTTTCATCCGGGGCCAATATGCCCAGGGTATCCGGAAGCATGATCCTGTCAATATTCTCATTTTTAAATCCATCGATCATAAAAAATACGTAATCCTGCGAATTCCGCATACCGTTGGACCAGTCTTCCAGGTAAATATTGGTTTTTATCCCAAGCCGGCTTGCATATTCAATGGATGCCCGGATGTTTTTAAGATGTTCTTCGGGCGTATGCCGCAACTGCTGGGTGACATGGCGGTAGGATCCCTTGCATAATAAATTGACGACCTTCCCGCCGGCATTGTTTATCCAGTCGAGCGACAACTTTCCGTCGACGAATCCCAGGATCTCAACCTGATCGAGGTAACCATTCTCCCCCGCCCAGTTGACCACCTTCTGTGACCCCTTGAATTCACCTTCTGACACCCGGGCAGAGGCGATTTCCAGGCGGTCAACTTTTACTTCATCCAACAGTATTTTTGCAATATTCAGTTTTTCATTGCTTGAAAAGGATACGCCGGTAGTTTGTTCACCATCTCTCAGCGTGGTATCCATAATTCTCACAAGGTTCGATTCCTGGTTTTTCATAATTTTATCCTTGTTGATTTTCAAATGCTTCAATTTTTTCTTTCAGACTTAATAAATAATCTATATCGTCATATCCTTTCAGCAGGCATTCTTTTTTATATGCACTGATCTCGAACTGGAAATTTTCTCCTGTTTCGGCAATCGTGAAATTCTGATTCTCCAGATCCACCTTGAATTCAGCCCGGGGATCCTTTTTAATGGCATCAAATATTTTTTCCAGAAATTCAGGCGTCACCTGCACCGGCAGCAATCCGTTGTTCAATGCATTGTTTTTAAAGATATCTGCGAAAAAGCTGGATACTACCACCCGGAACCCATAATCAAACAATGCCCAGGCGGCATGTTCCCTGCTGGAACCACTCCCGAAATTCTCCCCGGCGACAAGTATTTCCCCTGAATAGACCGGGGTGTTCAATACAAAGTCCTTAACAGGTTGATTTTTCTGATCATATCGCCAGTCCCTGAAAAGATTATCCCCGAATCCTTTCCTTTCTATGGCTTTCAGGAACCTGGCCGGAATGATCTGGTCGGTATCCACATTCTCTATGGGAAGCGGTACGGCGGTTGAACGTAATTTCTTGAATTTATCTATGGGCATAATCAATACATTTTAATTTCCAGAATTTCCCGGGGATCGGCAATATAACCGGCAATCGCTGTTGCGGCGGCGGTGAGCGGACTGGCGAGCATGGTTCTCGCTCCCGGTCCCTGCCGGCCTTCAAAATTCCGGTTGGAGGTGGAGACTGCATACTTCCCGGCCGGTATTTTATCATCGTTCATGGCCAGGCATGCTGAACACCCGGGCTGCCGCAATTTGAAACCGGCTTCCTCCAGGATCTGGACGATACCTTCCGCATGTGCCTGTTTTTCAACCTGTTTTGATCCAGGGACGATCCATGCGGTAATATTTTCTGCCTTTTTCCGCCCTTTTATGAGGTTGGCTACGGCACGCAGGTCTTCGATCCTCCCGTTGGTGCAGCTTCCCACAAACACATAATCCACTTTCTTGCCCAGCATGGAATCACCGGGATTAAAATCCATGTAATGCAACGATTTCCGGAATGTTTCCCGTTTAGATGGAGGAATGGAATCCAGGGAGGGGATAGGTTCACTGATCTTCAAGCCCATCCCGGGATTGGTTCCGAAGGTGATCATCGGCGTGATATCTTCGGCGTTAAAATGATATTCCTTGTCAAAAATAGCACCATCATCCGTTGGAAGGCTTTTCCACCAGGCCATCTTTTTTTCCCATTCTTCACCTTTCGGAACAAATTCCCTGCCTGCCAGGTATTGGAATGTTATTTCATCCGGGGCGATCATTCCTCCACGGGCTCCTGATTCGATGCTCATGTTACAGATGGTCAGGCGGGCTTCCATTGATAAATTGCGGATAGCTGAACCTGCATATTCAATAAAATATCCCGTTCCTCCTCCGGTGCCGATCCGGGAAATGATGTAAAGAATAATGTCTTTGGAGGAAACCCCTGGATGCAGATCCCCATCGATGTTTATCCGCATTGTTTTCGGTTTGGGCTGCAGGATACATTGTGTAGCAAGCACCATTTCAATTTCGCTCGTACCGATCCCGAAGGCAACAGCGCCAAACGCCCCGTGGGGGGAGGTATGGCTGTCCCCGCAAACAATGGTCATGCCGGGCTGGGTGATCCCGAGTTCAGGTCCGATCACGTGGACGATCCCGTGCCAGGGATGATTCAGGCCGCAAAGCTGTATGCCATGTTTTTCACAGTTCCTGGTCAGCTGATCTACCTGTTTCCGGGACAATGCATCCCTGATCGGCAATGCCTGATCGAGGGTGGGTACATTATGGTCGGGTGTGGCAATGGTCTTTTCCGGCCTGGAAACGGATAATTTCCGGTTCTCCAGACCCAGAAAGGCGACCGGGCTCGTTACTTCATGAACAAAATGTTTATCGATATACAGTACCTGGGGTCCTTCCTCAACCTGATGGACAACATGTGCATCCCAGATTTTATCGAACAATGTTTTCGGCTTCACGGTATATACTTTTCTGGTTTATGAAGGGTTAATATGGTTTTTAATTTTATTTACCCCGTCGAGATATGCTTCGACGGATGCGGTTATGATGTCGGTATTGGCTCCGAATCCATAATAGATCATTTTATCATGTTCTATCTGCATATGGACCTTGCCAACATCATCGCTGCCTCCCGTAATTGCCTGTATCAGGAATTCTTCCAGGATGATTTTCCTTGTAATGATCTTTTGAACCGCTTTGATCGCGGCATCCACCGGACCATTGCCTGAGGCCGTGGCATCAAATAATTCACCTGAAATATTCAGCCGTACGGTTGCCATGGGCTTAAGATTTTTACCGGTCACTACCTGCAGAAAATCCAGTTTGATCCGGTGATCCTCATGGTGCATTTCTCCGACAAGCAGGGCGATATCTTCATCCCGTATGTCCTTTTTCCTGTCGGCGAGCAGAAGAAACTCCTCGTAAACCTGGTCAAGTTTTTCCTTGCTCAGTTCATAGCCAAGCAATTTCAAACGGTGTTTTAAGGCTGCCCTGCCGCTTCTGGCGGTCAGCAGGATCGCTGATTCTGTCAGGCCGATTTCCCTGGGATCAATGATCTCATAATTTTCCCTGTGCTTCAGCACCCCATCCTGATGGATCCCGGAGGAATGAGCAAAAGCATTCCGTCCAACAATGGCCTTATTGGGCTGTACAGGCATATTCATCAGGTTTGACACCAGCCTGCTTGTCTTGAGGATCATCTGGGTATTCACATTCGTTTTGAGGTTCAATTCCTTATGACTTTTTAGCGTCATCACGACCTCTTCCAGGGAAGTATTCCCTGCGCGTTCGCCGATCCCATTGACGGTGACTTCGATCTGACGTGCCCCGTTGAGCACGCCGGAAACGGTATTTGCGGTAGCCATGCCCAGGTCATTGTGGCAATGCGTTGAGATTGTCACCTTATGGATACCCCTGACATTTTCCTTCAGATACCTGATCTTTTCGCCATATTCTCCAGGCAGGCAATATCCGGTGGTATCCGGAATGTTTACGACCGTGGCACCAGCCTTGATCACCGCTTCTATGACCCTGGCCAGGTATTCATTGCCGGTTCTGCCTGCATCCTCTGCATAAAATTCAACATCACTGACCAGCTTACTCGCGAATTTAACTGCTGCGACAGCGCGTTCCAGAATCTTATCCTGTGTCGAACTAAGTTTATATTTTATGTGATAATCAGAAGTTCCGATACCCGTATGGATACGGCCCCGTTTGGCATGTTTCAAGGCCTCGGCGGCTACTTCGATATCTTTTTCCACTGCCCGGCTTAGTGCACAGATCACAGGCCAGGTCACATTTTTCGATATTTCAACCACGGAGGTAAAATCCCCCGGGCTTGAGACCGGAAAACCTGCCTCGATCACATCAACACCCAGTTCTTCCAGCGCCCTGGCCACCTGTATCTTTTCGATGGTATTCAACTGGCATCCGGGAACCTGTTCCCCGTCCCTCAGGGTTGTATCAAAAACATATATCCGGTCTGATGACATGTTGAAAATCTGGATTTATATTATTTTTTTCCTGCTTCCGGCCGCAATTGCCTTACCTGCGCGCCTGCCCGCCACATCTCGGATTCACGGAGTTCCTTCAATTCCTTCTCCAGCTTTTCACGGTAATCGGGCTGGCTGTTTGAATCGATTGATTTCTGCGCCTCTTCACCCCTGGCAACCCGGTCGTACAATTCTTCAAATACCGGATTTACGGCATCCCTGAATTTTTTCCACCAGTCGAGTGCTCCCCGTTGTGCCGTGGTGGAACAATTGGCATACATCCAATCCATCCCGTTCTCTGCAACCAGCGGCATCAGGCTCTGCGTCAGTTCTTCGACCGTTTCATTGAATGCCTCGGAAGGTGAATGACCATTCTTTCTTAAAATATCGTATTGAGCCGCAAAAATACCCTGGATGGCTCCCATGAGGGTTCCTCGTTCTCCAGTCAGATCACTGTAAACTTCATTTTTAAAGGTAGTCTGGAACAAATATCCTGAACCTACGCCTATGCCCAGTGCTATCGCCTTATCCCTTGCCTTGCCTGTAAAGTCCTGATGCACGGCAAAACTTGAATTCAGCCCTTTTCCCTCAACAAAAAGTCTTCGCAGACTTGTCCCGGATCCTTTGGGGGCAACCAGTACCACATCCACATTTTCAGGGGGAATAATTCCAGTCCTTTCCTTAAAGGTAATCCCGAAACCATGCGAGAAATAAAGCGTTTTTCCTTCAGATAAATATTTTTTTACAGTGGGCCAGAGTTGGATTTGAGCGGCATCTGAAAGCAGATAGAAAATAATGGTTCCTTTTTCAAGGGCTTCTTCAATGGAAAAGAGAGTTTTCCCTTCCTGCCATCCATCTTTCACAGCTTTTTCATAGGATCTGGAGGGTTTTCGTTGCCCTACGATCACATTGAAACCATTGTCCTTCAGATTTAACGCCTGACCCGGGCCCTGTACTCCATATCCGATGATTGCAATGGTCTCTTTTTTAAGGATGTCCCTGGCTTTTGAAAGAGGATATTCTTCCCGGGTAATGACACTTTCTTCCGTGCCACCAAAATTAATTTTTGCCATATTTATCTTGTCCGTTTGAATTTAAAATATGTGTTTCTGAATTTTCAAGTTCATCGAGATAATGTTGTGTCTGGCGTTTTGACTTGGATATGGCCACGCGGCCTGACCTGACAAATTCCAGGACGCCATATTCATTGAGCAGATTAAAAAGCTGCTGTGTCTCATGTTTATGACCGGTTTTTTCAATCACAATATAATCCTCTTCGATCACGAGAATCCTGGCGTTGTTGGACCGGACAAGGTTTTCAATTTTATTCCCATGCAGGAATATTTTCGTCGGGACTTTATACAATGCAATTTCCTGGTAATAGATTTCGTCCTCCTCGTAGACAAATGCACCCAGGACTTCGATCAGTTTTCTGATCTGGTTTACGACCTTTTCGGCCTGGTCCTTGGTGGTATTCACCACAAGGGTATACCGGCTGACACCCGGCACCTCGGATGTGGAGACGTTGATGCTTTCAATATTCAGTTTCCGTCTGGTGAAAATGATCGTGACCCGGTTCAGCAGACCCGGACGGTCTTCGGAAAGTACTGAGATTGTATACCTTTTCTTTAAGGCAGTTTCTGTATTATCTTGATATATATCAGACATGATAAAATTTATTTACTATTCTAAACGGATATTTGCAACTGAGTCACCGGAGGCTACCATCGGGAATACATTGTCTTCCTTATCAACCTCTATTTCCAGCAGGCTGGGCCCTTCATTGCTGAGCAGTGTTTTAATATCTTCCACGAGGGAAGCCCTTTCCAAGGTCTTTGCGGCACTCAGCCTGAAACCTTCGGCAATTTTCACAAAATCAGGATTGGTCATCTCGGTAAATGAATACCTTTTTTCAAAGAACAGCTGCTGCCACTGCCGTACCATTCCCAGGAAATGATTGTTCAGGATGATGATTTTGACCGGGATCTTATATTGTGAGATCGTACCCAGTTCCTGGAGAGTCATCTGAAATCCTCCATCCCCGATGATCGCAATGACTTCCCGGTTTTTAGCGCCCAGGGCCGCTCCCATGGAACAAGGCAGGGCAAATCCCATGGTACCCAATCCGCCGGAGGTTACATGATGGTTGGGTTTCCTGAATTTATAATACCTGGAAGCGATCATCTGATGCTGTCCAACGTCCGTGACAATAATGGATTCTCCTTTTGTTATGTCCGAGAGAATCTGTATCACTTCAGCCATTTTGATTTTAGGCGTGGTGGCATGGATCTGATCCTTGATCACTTTTTCATATTCGATCCTGTCACACTCCTTGAATTCATTTATCCAGTCGCTGTGATCATTCTTTTTGACAAGCGGGATCAATTTTTCCAGTGTATACCTCGCATCGGCATTGATCCCGACATGTGCGAAAACATTCTTATTGATTTCTGAAGGATCGATCTCAATATGGATCACTTTGGCCTGTTTGGCATATTGTTTGAGATCTCCGGTGACCCTGTCATCAAAACGCATTCCGATGGCGATCAACACATCACATTGATTCGTTTTGATGTTCGGGCCATAGTTTCCATGCATCCCGAGGTAACCGACATAATTCCGGTGATCAGGGGGAAAACAGGAGAGCCCAAGAAGCGTTTGAGCAACAGGGATATCCGCCTTTTCAGACAATTCAAGGAGTTCCTTTTCAGCATTTGAGATCAATATCCCGTGACCGGCAAGGATGTATGGTTTTTTTGCTTTGTTGATCAGTTCAGCCGCTTCCTCGATCTGACTAGCCCGGAGTGTGGGGTAGGGTTGATAGCTCCTGATCTTTTCGCATTTTTCATATTTAAAATCAAGCATGCCAAACTGGGCATCCTTGGTTATGTCAATTAAGACCGGTCCGGGACGGCCTGTTCTGGCGATGTAAAATGCTTTTGAGATCGCTTCCGGGATCTCCTCCGCCCTTGTCACCTGGAAATTCCATTTTGTGATAGGCATTGAAATACCAAGCACGTCAGTTTCCTGAAAGGCATCCGTACCAAGCAGGTGGGAGGGTACCTGGCCGGTAATGCAGACGATAGGCGTGGAATCGATACTTGCATCGGCAATTCCGGTGATCAGGTTGGTGGCTCCGGGTCCACTCGTAGCAAAACACACACCGACCTTTCCTGATACCCTTGCATAACCCTGTGCGGCATGCGCAGCTCCCTGTTCATGCCTCACGAGAATATGATTGAGCCTGTCCATGTAATTATACAATGCATCATAAATAGGCATGATCGCACCTCCCGGATAGCCAAAAATGGTATCCACTTTTTCCTCCAGGAGTGAGAGTATTAAGGCTTCAGATCCCGAAACCCTTAAAAGCTTGTGTTTGCTTTCTAATGTCCTGGTTTTTTCTAATGTTGACATATCCCGTAAATGTTTAATCTGTGATACATCCGTTTGAGGCGGATGAAACTAGTTTTATATATTTTCCTAAAATTCCATTCTTGTATTTATAAGGAGGCTTTTCCCAGTGCTTCCGCCGGGATGCCAGCTCCTCACTGCCTAATTCAACATCGATCGAATTATTGATGGCATCGATGGTGATGATATCCCCGTCCCTGATCAAGGCAATCGTTCCGCCTTCCTGCGCTTCAGGGGTGATGTGGCCGACGACAAATCCATGCGATCCGCCTGAAAACCGGCCGTCAGTGATCAATGCCACATCATTGCCCAGACCTGCTCCGATCACCGCACCGGTTGGCTTGAGCATTTCAGGCATTCCTGGCGCTCCCTTCGGCCCTTCATACCGGATGACAATGACATCCCCTTTTTTTACGGTCCGGCCAATCCCTTCGATGGCATCAAATTCATTGTCGAATACTTTGGCAGGGCCTCTGAATTTTTCCCCTTCCTTTCCGGTAATTTTTGCCACGGCCCCTTCCTCCGCAAGATTCCCTCGTAGAATTTGAATATGCCCGTTCGGTTTTAAAGGCTGTTCAAGCGGTTTGATGATCTCCTGGCCGTCTTTCAGATCATCAACATTTTTAAGGTTCTCCGCTAATGTTCTGCCTGTCACGGTCAGACATTCGCCATGCAGGTATCCTGCACTCAAAAGATACTTCATCACCGCAGGTATTCCCCCTATCTGATGCAAGTCCTCCATTAAATACTTCCCGCTGGGTTTGAGATCGGAAATATAGGGGGTTTTATCGCTGATTCGCTGAAAATCATCAAGAGTCAGGGAAATGCCGGCAGCATGTGCCATGGCGATCAAATGCAGCACGGCATTTGTGGATCCGCCGAGCACCATGACCAGGGTAATGGCGTTGTCAAACGCCTGACGGGTCATGATGTCCCTGGGTTTAATATCATTCTCCAGCAGGTTGCTGATCGCTTTGCCGATGTGTTCGCATTCGAGGGATTTATCGGGGCTGACAGCCGGGTTGGATGAACTGTAGGGCAGACTCATACCCAGGGCTTCTATGGCTGAAGCCATGGTATTGGCCGTGTACATCCCACCGCAGGCACCTGCACCTGGAATCGAATTCTGGATGATTCCTTTATAATCACGGTCAGAAATTTCTCCTTTCAGCTTTTTCCCGTAAGCTTCAAATGCCGAAATGATGTTGAGGTCTTCACCTTTCCAGGTTCCTTTTTTAACCGTTCCGCCATATACCAGAATGGCAGGCCGGTTCAACCTGGCGAGAGCCATAATCGCTCCAGGCATATTTTTATCGCATCCAACAACCGGGACCACCGCATCATAATGCTGTGCCTGGACGACGGTCTCAATGGAATCTGCGATAATGTCCCTGGAAGGCAGTGAATATTTCATCCCTTCTGTGCCATTGGGTATGCCATCGCTTACACCGATCGTATGGAATATAATGCCCCAGAGATCAAGTGCATCCACGCCTTTTTTTACATTCCGGGCCAGGTCATTGAGATGCATGTTGCAGGGATTTCCCTGAAAGCCTGTGCTGACAATACCGACCTGTGCCTTTTTCAGGTCTTCCTCCCTGATGCCCAGCGCATACAGCATCGCCTGGGAGGCAGGTTGGGACTC
Organism: Cyclobacteriaceae bacterium; assembly: GCA_018224645.1. Classification (GTDB taxonomy): domain Bacteria; phylum Bacteroidota; class Bacteroidia; order Cytophagales; family Cyclobacteriaceae; genus JAGTVG01. The sequence goes on along the minus strand of JAGTVG010000536.1, from coordinate 2,263 downwards.
GTTTTGGGTGATTTTTTTGCTGTATTTGTTTATTTCCTTCATTTAAATATATTAAAAAAGCCTTTCTTAGCGAGAAAGGCTTTTTTATCCAAGTAATATATATCCTTTCTCACGAATCCTGGTAGGGAATCACGAGCACAATAAGAATCACAGACAATAGGGTTGTTAATGTTTTCATCAAAATTTTATGCCATCAAACAGGCCCATTAAAATAAAGGACAAAAATCCATGAAATAATTTTAATATCAAAACAAATCATTTAAAAAATAAAAGAAATGTTATGATTTTAAAGAATATTATCATAATTAACATCAAAAAATACAAATTATCCCTGCCAGATTAATTAATTTACAATTAACTATGCTGTGAATATGACCGGTAGAAATAAAATGAAACTTGAGATTGATAAAAATAAAACCCTATGGGAACAGTGGTCAGGAATGCACTTTGATTCCGGTTTTTATGATGTGCCTTCTTTTTTAGGAGGCAAAAATACATTGCACGATATCGAGAAAGATGAAATCGGGGAGGTGAAAGGAAAAACCCTGTTACACCTGCAATGTCATTTCGGCCTGGATTCGATGTCACTGGCCAGAATGGGGGCCGAAGTTACAGGGGTGGACATTTCGGAAACCGCCATCAAAAAGGCATGGGAATTGGCAGAACTGTTACAACTGAACGTGGAATTCTTTGCATCCGATGTATACGACCTGAAAACGCTCATACATAAAAAGTACGACATGGTCTTTTGTTCCTATGGTGTGATCCAGTGGCTTCCAGATCTGAAAACATGGGCTGACATCATTTCATGGTGCCTGAATCCTGGCGGGAAGTTTTATCTGGCCGATTTCCATCCCGTATTATGGATGCTGGATGAAAATACCGCCCGGCTTAAATATCCCTATGATTCAGGCGGAAAAGCCCTGAAATTCGAGGATGTTTCTTCCTATGCCGCTCCGGAGATCCCCCTTAAAAACCAGGAATATAACTGGCAGCACGGACTTGGCCAGGTGATAAATTCCTTGATCGGGCAGGGATTGCGGATTGAATTTCTGAATGAACATGATTATTCTCCCTATCCGGTGCTCCGGGATATGGTGGAAATTGAAGAATCCAGATGGATACATAAAAAGCTTGAACGGAATATTCCATATGTTTTTTCCGTTATGGCAAAAAAAACCTGATCCCCATGCAACCTTTCTGTAATTCCTTTGTCCGGTAAATAAAAAGATTCCCATGAAACCACAGATAATTTTGTTTTCGCTGATCGTATTATTTTCAGGCTTTACAGCGTTAATGGCTCAAAATACGCTGGCGGAAGCCGATTTTTCACTCGAAAACGTCCGGTCCCTTGAAGTCCGCGGCAAGTTCTGTAATGTTGAAATCAACGGAAGCAAGGGCAAGGCGCTTGAATTCGATGGGTATATCCGCGGCACGGGCAATCCGGACGGGTATGAGATCAAACATGAAAGGCGGGGAGATCTTGTGGAAGTCTGGGTAGAAACGCCCATGTCTGTCTGGGGCAACCTGGAAAGCCTGCTCAAATTCCAGGTGCCGGCGGAGGTGGATGTGACGCTGGAAAATTCTTCCGGTAACCTGAAGGTTTATGAGGTCAACACGAAAATGATCGGTCTTGAAATCACTTCCGGAAATATTGAGACGGGAAATACTTCCGGGGAACTGGAAATCGAATGCTCTTCCGGCAATGTAACGGTGAACGGCCAGCAGGGGAACCTGCAGGTGAAGACAACTTCCGGGAATATCAGGGTTAAGGACGTTCAGGGTGTTTCGGGAGTGGAAGCAAGTTCGGGCAACATCAACCTCGATAATCTGGATGGGGATACCCGGGCGGAATGTACTTCCGGGAATATCACCATGAACAACATCAGGGGAAAGTTATATGCCGAAACCTCATCGGGCAATATCCGCGGGGATGAAATTTTCCTTGTCAATGAGGCTGAATTCCGGGCAACTTCCGGAAACATCAAACTGGACCTTGTGAACCGGGAAGATGAGTTAAGTTTCGAACTTGAAGCCGGTTCGGGCAATCTGAAGGCGGCCGGCAGTTCTGGCGAGGATGAGCTGATTGTTAAAAGGGGAGGTATCCTTGTTCGGGGCGTCACTTCCTCAGGGAATCAGACTTATAATACGCGATGAGATTTTGTTGACGGTCCTTAGAACAAACTAACCATTCCCTCCGTGTCATCCCGGGATCCTCGATCAAGTCGGGGAACTCAGGAGGGATCTGATAACGTGAACTTCC
>JAGTVG010000535.1 GCA_018224645.1 Cyclobacteriaceae bacterium | reverse complement strand
ATTCATAGTTATCATTTTTTTCTATGACACTTCGCAATGCCTTGATATCGTGGTGAGGAGCCTATGCCAGCAGCAATATTTTTTCTTTTCCTTCTATCACTTCGATATATGCTTCCTGTGTATTGTTCGATTCGGAAAATTCATTCTCTTTCACACGAATGGTAACCTGATATCTTTGTATTCCGCTGTTTTCGGCATCAAGTTCAAATTCTACCCTTTCATAACCCTGATCTTCAGGAACAGAGATGGTCTTGGTTTCGATGACCCTGTTATTTTTCAGGACATCAATATTTATATTTTCTCCCTGGAATCCATTATTTATTACTTCAGCCACAAGTGGAAAACGGTTGCCCTGGTAAACGATCTTATTGTACAACAATGATTTTAATATGATGTCATTTTTTTCCGTGGTATCTCCAATACCGAGGGAGTATATCGGGAAACTGTAATTTGAAAATGCCGGGGAAATACCCTGATTATAGATCCCGTCCGAAATGAGGATCACATACTGCAGGTTTTTTCCTTCGAATTTATTTTCAATTTCATTCAGGGATTCACTCAGGTTGGTCATGGGCAGGTCGTAAACAATTCCGGCCGCTTCGGGAATAGGCTCCCCCTTTAAATTCTCCAATTCGACACTCAGATCTTTTTCCTCCAGGCCTTCGACCAGATCGTTGATCGAGGCATTCAGATTTTCCAGTTCCGTTTCCTGATAATTTGCTGAAACAGATTGGGAATTGTCAATGAGCACGACGATGGCGGGATCGAGGATTGTATTCCGGATCTGACGCACCAGGGGGCCTAGCAGCAGAAAAGTGAGTACACTTACCGTGATAAACCTGACTGTCCCCAGCATCAATGATTCCCTTGATGTCCACGGATTCTTCTTTTTATACAGCAGGAATGCATAAAAAAGACCCGCGATCACACACAATAAAATAAACCAGGGTGAAGTTTCAAATAAAATTTTATGATCCATAAACAAAAAGCTCCTCTGTCAACTACATCAACATCCCCCCATTTACCTGTATGACCTGTCCTGTGATATAGGATGACATATCAGATGCAAGGAAAACGACGCAATCCGCAACATCAGTTGTAGTCCCACTTCGTTTTAACGGTATACCTTCTATCCAGGTTTTTACAGTTTCATCATTAAGGGCCTGGGTCATTTCAGTTACTATAAAACCAGGGGCTATGGCATTACATCTGATATTCCTCGATCCCAATTCCTGTGCAACGGATTTTGTAAAGCCGATGATACCGGCTTTTGATGCCGCATAATTGGCCTGCCCTGCATTCCCCCGGATGCCTACTACGGATGTCATGTTGATAATCGATCCGGACCTTTGTTTCATGAAGGTTCTGATGGAGGCTTTGACAGTGTTGAAGCATGATTTCAGATTCACCTCCATCACTTTATCCCACATTTCTTCCGTCATCCGCATAATCAGGTTATCCTGTGTGATGCCTGCGTTGTTGACGAGAGCATCCAGGCTTCCAAAATCCGTAACTACCTGGTTGATCAGTTCTTCTGCGGCATTTGTTCCGGATGCATCCGACCTGTATCCTTTCGCCTTGATTTTATAGGCATCGGTCAGTTCCTTTTCCAGAGCCAGTCCTTTTTCAACACTGGAAAGATACGTAAAGGCCACCTGGGCACCGTTCTCGGCACATCGTCTTGCAATGCCGTTACCGATTCCTTTTGAGGCTCCTGTTACCAGGATGACTTTTCCTTCTAATAATTTCATTTTGATCAGATTTAAATTTTATGTAAACCTATAGAATTTCAAAATAATTTGACGGTTCAGGCCGGAAATGCTTTGAACTTCCATTGATACACATGTCTGAACAGGGGTTCATCTGCTGAAACTGCCAGCAGATCCGGCAATGGCATAAATAATCCGCAAGAAATACAATAATAATGACAATCTATCCCCATAAATGCCATAAAAAAAATTATTTTTGTTTTCCTTGTAAAATATGCTTCATACAAAAATATAATCAATATGGCATCTTATGACTTAATTGTAATAGGCAGCGGACCCGGCGGTTATGTTGCAGCCATTCGTGCATCGCAACTTGGACTGAAAGTTGGAGTCGTTGAGAAAGAAAGTCTGGGCGGAATTTGTCTGAACTGGGGATGTATACCCACAAAGGCATTGTTGAAAAGTGCACAGGTTTTTGACTACATCAAACATGCCAGGGATTACGGGATTGAGGTTGGGGATCCAAATCCTGATTTTTCATCAATGATTAAAAGAAGCCGGGATGTAGCCGACGGGATGAGCAAGGGTGTCCAGTTTTTATTCAAGAAAAATAAAATTGATGTCCTGTACGGAACCGGTAAATTATTGTCGAATAAAAAAGTGGCGGTTGAAGATAAATCCGGAACTGTTACGGAATATACGGCAAATCATATCCTGGTCGCTACCGGCGGGAGGTCCAAGGAGCTTCCAAGTATGCCCATTGACGGTAAAAAAATTATCGGATACAGAAAGGCTATGACACTTGAAAAACAACCCAAATCCATGGTGGTTGTTGGTTCAGGGGCGATCGGAACTGAATTTGCCTATTTTTATAATTCGATAGGTACTCAGGTAACCCTTGTGGAATTTCTTCCGCGTATCGTTCCGCTGGAGGACGAAGAGGTCTCAAAACAACTTGAGAGAAGTTTTAAAAAGGCGGGAATCAAGGTCATGACTCAATCAGAGGTAACTGCCGTTGATACAAAGGGGAAACAATGTAAGGTCAGTATAAAATCCAGCAAGGGAGAGGACCAGGTCGAATGTGATATTGTATTATCGGCGATCGGAATTGCAACCAATATAGAGAATATTGGTCTTCAGGAAGTGGGAATAGAACTTGAAAAAGATAAGATAAAGGTGGATGATTATTACCGGACCAATGTTGCCGGTGTGTATGCCATTGGTGATGTGGTACATGGACCTGCTCTTGCACATGTTGCCTCGGCAGAGGGCATCATTTGTGTGGAGAAGATAGCGGGAGAAAATCCCGATCCGTTAAACTATGGGAATATACCGGCGTGTACCTATTGTGAACCTGAAATCGCTTCGGTGGGATACAGCGAAAAAGCGGCAAAAGAAGCAGGATATGAAGTAAAGGTTGGAAAATTTCCATTTACTGCTTCCGGCAAGGCAAGTGCGGCAGGGGCGAAGGAAGGTTTCGTCAAGGTAATATATGATGCCAAATATGGTGAATGGCTTGGAGCACATATGATCGGATTGAATGTAACGGAATTGATCGCTGAGGTGGTCGTGGCGAGAAAACTTGAAACCACCGGCCACGAAATCATTAAATCGGTACATCCGCATCCTACGATGTCCGAAGCGATCATGGAAGCTACGGCGGCAGCCTATGACGAGGTGATCCATCTCTGATTTGCACAGGATACGGGTGTAAATAAAGATCTTTGTTACAAGGATGAACCCGGTAAACTCATGCCATCGCCCGGAGTGATGGCATGAGTCTTACAGACGCCGGGAATCAGGCGATATGTACGCGTTTCAACCGGCCAGCAACATTCCAATAAGGGATACAATTCCGGCAATCAGCGACCACCATTTATCCCGGTTCTTGGTTCCGGCATGATTGCTGGAACGCTCCTGAAGAAGTTGAGGATTATACCAGCCAGTGACCAGGTTGCCGGTGAAAGTAATGAACAGGGCGATGAATAAATTATATCCAAGCCCGGATAATATTCAAACTGCCGGCGGCAACAAAAAAGAGGATACCACCGGTACGTACCGAGGACATATTCCTCAAAACCTCTATCTTTCCTCCACTGGAGATTTTGTTTTCCGGATTTGCCATCACGAATCATATATAACAAGCATTTAATAAAAATCAGCACTCAATGTGAAAAGCCTGTTTACTTCCCGGATACCCGGACTCCCGGACATCCGGAAGGAATGGATCAGGTAATCCGGTCGCAGAGCCATTCCATGACCTGGTTGGTCCTCGCTCCGCTTACTCCTGTACTCGGACAGGTTCCTTTTCCCTGGAGGGCATCCACAATGGTCTGGATCAGTGGCTGCTGGATATGCCTGATGGGAGCAAAAGTGAAAATTTCCTTTTCCCTGCCCTCCGTTTCAAGGGTCACCGTCCAGCCGCCGAAATACGAAAAAGTGATCTGTCCTTTACTTCCGATTATGGCCGTGATCTCGCGGTCCGACACTCCGGAAACGGTGAAACACCAGGAGCCTTGGCCAAGGACACCATTTTCAAACCTGAATGATCCTGTAACGATGTCCTCGGCCGGATATAACCCCGCCTGGTTATGGGCCAATCCCCTGGCTTCTGCCACCGGTCCGAAAAGATAATCCAGAAAGTCGAGCTGATGTGAAGCGAGGTCATAAAAATAACCTCCGCCGGCAATTTCAGGGAAAATACGCCAGTTTTCCCGGGAACCACTGGCACCTACGATATTGGGTTCAGGAGTTTTATAAAGCTTAACGTCCACCAGCCTTACATCGCCGATCGAACCCTGATCCAGCAACTCCTTAATCTTCAGAAAATTCGGCAGCATCCTCCGGTAATAGGCTACGAACAGGGCCACGCCGGCCTTTTGACAGGCTTCTATCATGGTAAGACATTCCTGGTAACTTCGGGCCATGGGTTTTTCGACATAAACCGGTTTTCCTGCATCAGCAACTCTCAGGGTATATTCCTTATGTGAATCTGGTGGGGTGGCAATATATACAGCATTTACATCCGGATCGTGGATGAGTTTATCCGCATCATCATACCATTTCGGGACCTGGTGCCTGCGGGCATAATCCTCAGCTTTCCGGCCATCCCGGCGCATGACAGCGACAAGCCCGGAGTTTTTTATCCGGTTAAATGCCGGGCCGCTTTTCACCTCACATACATCTCCGGCCCCGATGATCCCCCAACGGATTTCATTTGATTTTAAATTCGACATGAAGTTTCATTTTTTATATCTGCAGAACAAAATGGAATCAGGATAAATATACCCCATATGTACCAAGGGCCGCATGATAATTGGAAGAAAAAAATCTATTCAATTCAAGTTCCAAAGCATGCAACAAGATGTGCAACCGGAAGGGGAGTCTTTTTATCCCTGATTTTATAAGGATAATTATAATTTCAGAAAGTTATCATTTCAGTGAGTTTGAAATTGAATTGTTCAGAGTGGCCAGATAAAATTAGTTTTAAAGAAGTGGCGTGCGATCGGGGGGACTCGAACCCCCATGCCGTGAAGCACTGCCTCCTGAAGACAGCGTGTCTACCAGTTTCACCACGATCGCAGGTATTATTCTGCTGGGCAAAGTTAATATGAAATTTTAAAAAATTTTATTTTTATGCGCCAATGAAGCAGAATAAATTGAAAATCAGTAGAATAATTTTTTAGTTATTCAACGGTAAAATAATAGTCGTAGGTAAAAGGGATCCCGCTATAGGTCATTCCTTCAATTTCAACACGGTATTCAGCCGCTTCATCCGATGTATAGAATGAAAATCCGGCATTGCCCTGATCGTCTGTCGTCAGGGTTGGATTCCAGTAGAGTGTTCTCCGGAAATCAGGCTTTATATGTTTTTCCTCCGGCACGTCATAATCCGGTGCATAAAATTCCCGTGCCCGGTAATAACCCTCGTGAATAAAATTGATCATCCCCATCCGATCTTCCTCTGAAAACCGGGCAGGGCCCTGCCTTGTATAAAAAGCAATTGCTCCGTTGGCAGCATCGCTCCCATAGATGGCTGCCTTATTTGCTGTCAGAAGATCGATAAATGCAATCTCCGAAGCCGGGAAATAATATAAAAAGTCACTTTCTACCGGAATTCCATCCAGGAACAACATGGCATCATTATTCCCCTGAATCGTTCCGGGGCCCCTGATCGTAATTCCCAGGTCCGGCGGAAAGCCCCTGATCTGGATTCCCGGGAAATATTTTCTGAGTATATCGAATAACAAAATTGATTGATCTTCCACGTGCAGGGAATCCATGACGATCCTTCTCGATGGATCCTTATAAAGTTTACCGGGCCGGTTAAAGGCATCTTCCGCGTTAATTTTACTATCTTTTACCATCAATTCATCCAGGATGATGGTCCTTCCTTCAAAGGAAGAATCAATTTTCAGGATAAAATCATTCAGTTCAAGATAATCTGCATGCGTATTTTTACTGGGTTCATGAAATGGCCATAAATCCGGATTTACCTGTGCATAAGGCAAGTTTTCGATCCTGATTTTAAGGTCATTCCTAGTCTTTACCCTTTTCTTCCCCACATTTTCCATATTCTGCCATGCCTGCATGACCACATGTGTTGAATCATAGATGTCCAGCCCCTGAAATTTAAAGGCGCCCTTTTCATCCGTCTCCAGTTCGTTATAGTATAACTGGTTTTCATAGATAAACAGCCTCACATTTCCCTCCCGGCTTTTATCCTGATTATAAAAATCTAGTAATCTTCCCCCGATGTTAAACCCCCGTTCGGCCTCATATTCAAAATCAGGCATCTGGTCGTTTAAAATTTTTTTCCAGACAAACCTCCGCCATCCATGTGTGAGCATCAGGATATCCAGCAGTTCAAGCCTGTGCGTATTTTCCGGATTGAAATAATAACCCGGATCTTCAATATATCCTTTCAGATCGGATTCGAGGTTGAAATAACTCCTGATATGACTCCTGTTTATATCATTTTTAATGATGGCTGTGTTCAACACGGAAAGTGAGAGGTTAGTAAGGGTGGGATCCCCATTCAGATCCATACAACGGATATCAAAAAAAGCCTTTTCCCGTTTCTTATATGTTTTTTCACTGGATTCAATATGGAAATCGATCCGTTCATTCATGTTTTCAGTATAAACCAGGCGTTCACACTGGGGAATACCCAGTGAATCGAAGAAGGTAAAATGGATGATCCCGCTCGGTATTTCATGGGTGTTCATTACGGAATATATAAAGTTCTGGTCACGTTTGCCGTGAATGGTAATGAAAGGGAATCCCCGGAGCTGGCCGATCACAAAGGAATTATTCATGTTAATGTTCATATTGTTGCGCACCCAGAGATAGATCTTATTGTCCCGGTTGTTGATATGCATCACGAATCCTTCTTCCTCCGGCCGGGGGATTTCGTATTGATAGTCCTTTCCGTCTGCAGAGATGCATGCCACATAGGATTCACCGGCCTCCGGTTTTAGGGTAAATAGTCCCATCCCCGATCTTTGACTTACTAAACCGGTAATTGTGTCTCCTTTCGAATTCCGGACAAAACCATTGACGTTTGTTCCGGCTCCATCTGGTCCTGTAGCCTTGAAAGCGACATAGCTCTGCAATCCGTTTACCAGGCTACCCCCTTCAGGAAAGAATTGTATCCGGACCGGATCGGGATCTTTCATTTTCCCCGTAACTGCATTTTCACGCAATTCGCGGTTTTGTATTGGCAGATTTTCCGGAATTTGCGGAAGGATGCTGATCGATTTTCTGAAATGAAAGGCAGGATCGAGATTCTGCATATAACGCGTGTAGGCTTTCAATATATAGTTACCAGGGGACATGGCTGCCGGAAGCATAAAATCGCCCCATCCAAGGCCTTCCCGCATCCGGATTATTTTTCTGTCGGAAACCGTTCCATCCGGTCGGACCAGTTCAACATATACGATGGAACTCATGGTATCAGGAACATGATAAGGACCTATCATAAGATAGGCCTTTAACCAGATGTCTTCACCGGGCACATATATGGATTTATCGGTGTGGATGTATATTTTTTCGTCCGGATGGCTCCAGGAATAATTCGAAAGTTTTTTGCTGATCTCAAGATGGAGTGGCTCTTCGTCCACCGGGATTATCATTTGTAAAATCAGGATAAAAAGGCTGAAAATATAGATATTCATACGAGTCTCCTCAGAAACCACCTAATTTAATCAATAAATGAATATTTTAAAATCAGAAACCTTATTGACCTGGCCCGGGTGTTAACGGGCGGAATTTTTTATTTTTGCATGATATGCTAAATTTATTGGACCTGCCGTGTAAAATTGAAGAAATCTGTCCTTTTTTGTGGTAATCAATGGTAACCGTCGCCAAGCGGTCCTGACCAGGCAGGAATAGTCATTGCCCATTGATAGCAACCTGGTTTTATTTATCGCGGAAAACTGGATTCCAGGGCCCTGAAGCCATGGAAAATCTATGAAAACTGTTTTTTATTTACTTCTAATTTTTACTTCAAATATGCTGGGATGTGTATCTTCAGGGCCCGCTGACCTCCTTCTGATCAATGGGAATATCCATACAGCAGACAACACAAATCCTTTTGCAGAGGCGGTAGGCGTACGAAACGGCATAATCATCTTTGCCGGGGATAATGGGCAGGCTCTGAAATTAAAAGGTGAAAAGACAGAAGTGATTGACCTGGAGGGCAAATTGATGACACCCGGATTTATTGAAGGACATGGTCATTTTATAGGGATGGGTTACAATCTGCTTAACCTGGATCTTTCTGAAGCTTCCAGTTATGAGGAGGTGGTTGCCCGGGTGCAGGATCAGGTTGAAACAGGAAATCCCGGTGAATGGATCATAGGCCGTGGCTGGCACCAGAATAAGTGGGATCAGATCCCGGAATCCCTGCATAAGGGATTTCCGACACATCAACTGCTGAGTGCAATATCTCCGGATAATCCCGTTTATCTGCGACATGCGAGCGGGCATGCCGTGCTTGTCAATAAAAAAGCCATGGAAATGGCCGGGATCGATGAGGATTCACAGTCAGGGGAGGGTGGGGAGATAATTCTAGATCCGGACGGTAATCCTACAGGGATTTTTACAGAGACTGCCATGGGTTTGTTTTCTGTTTTTTTACCCGAAAATGATACTGAATCTGATGAGAAGGCCTATCAGATGGCCTTAAATAACTGCCTTAAGGAAGGGATCACTTCATTCCATGATGCCGGCGCCGGGATGCCGGCCATCGGTCTTTATCAGCGCATGATCAATAAAGGGGAAGCCATGGTCAGGTTATATGTCATGCTGGATGGAAGTGATTCAGCCTTAATGGAACACTGGTTCTCCACAGGGCCTGAAATCGATACCGTTGACCATCTTCTGACCGTCAGGTCTATCAAAACCTATATGGATGGAGCGTTGGGTTCCAGGGGAGCATGGTTGATCGAACCCTATTCCGACAGATCTGATCATTGGGGATATGCGGTTTCATCTTCTGACTTTATAGAAAAGATATCCGGACGAGCGATTGAAACGGGCTTCCAGGTTTGTACACATGCCATTGGAGACCGTGCTAACCGTGAAACACTTGATATTTACGAATCAGTATTCAGCAGGTATCCGGAAGGCAGGAACAGCAGGTTCAGGATCGAACATGCACAGCATCTGGATCCTGAGGATATTCCCAGGTTTGCCAGGCTTGGTGTACTTCCTGCCATGCAGGCCATTCATATGTCGTCTGACAGGCCCTGGGCACTGGACCGGCTGGGTGAAAGAAGAATTGTGGAAGGTGCCTATGTCTGGCAGGATTTGCTTCAGTCTGGAGCCAGGATCATTAACGGGACCGATGTACCCGTCGAACCTATTTCGCCTGTAGCCTGTTTTTATGCCTCCGTCACTCGTAAAACCTTGAAAGGATTTCCGCCGGAGGGATATGAACCGGAACAGAAAATGACACGGGAACAGGCATTAAGGTCCTATACCATTGAGGCTGCTTACGGGGCCTTTGAAGAAGAGATCAAAGGATCCGTAACAAAAGGCAAACTTGCTGATTTTACTGTTTTTTCACAGGATATAATGTCAATACCTGAAGATGAGATCCTGAACACCAGGGTAGTCATGACCATCATCGGCGGTACAGTGGCTTATGAGTCCGATCCATAAACACGTGATAGATTTAAGAAGCGATACCGTTACCAAGCCTACGCCTGATATGCTGGAGGCTATGATGACAGCCGAAGTGGGTGACGATGTTTTCAATGAAGATCCCACGGTGATAAAATTGCAGCAAAAAGCAGCGCTTATGTTCGGCTGTGAAGCGGCTTTGTTCTGTCCCTCAGGCACGATGACCAATCAGATTGCTATCCGTGTTTTAACACAGCCGCAGGATGAATTAATTTGTGACATCAGGTCTCATATCTATAACTATGAAGGAGGTGGCATTGCCTATAATTCATTGGTGTCTGTATGTCTTGTTGACGGTGACCGGGGACGGATGCGTCCGGAACACATCACCGGCAATATCCGTTCTGCTGATATATATTCGCCGGTGACCTCACTGGTATGCATAGAAAATACGGTAAATAAGGGAGGAGGAAGCTATTATCACCTGGATCAGCTCGAGGATATTCACCGGGTGAGCAAGTTAAACAAACTTCGGATCCATCTCGATGGTGCAAGGATTTTTAATGCGCTTGTTGAAACGGGTGATCAGCCTGAGCAGATCGGCAGACTTTTCGACACCATTTCAATATGTCTTTCAAAGGGATTGGGAGCTCCGGTAGGTTCATTGCTTATGAGTTCCGAAGAAAATATAATTAAAGCCCGGAGGATCCGGAAAGTGCTGGGTGGTGCCATGCGACAGGCCGGATACATGGCGGCTGCCGGTCTTTTTGCGCTGGAGCATCATATTGACCGGTTAAAAGAAGACCATACAAGGGCAAGAATCATTGGCGAAACCCTGGGTAAATTAGCTTTTGTGGAAGAAGTTCTTCCTGTTGACACCAACATCGTTATTTTCCGGCTGGCTGGCGATTTATCAGCCAAATCAATCCTTGGGAAACTTCAGGAAGCAGGCCTTATGGGTGTTCCATTTGGAAAGAAGGAAATCAGGTTTGTGACTCACCTGAACTTTGATGATGACATGCTGCATGATACACTTTGTATTTTAAGAAAACTTAACCCGGAATAGCCAGATCGCCGGTGAAAGTTCCGGTGAGAGAGTATGTGGGCAGCAGGGACAGCCGTTGAACCGGAACCGGACATAAACCATTGATGTATCCTATTGAAAATAAAATAAGTTAAATAATTTCTATGCCCCAATTTAAATCGTGTGAATAATTTGGGTAAAAGTTCAGCCGGCAAAAATAAATTGATGATAAGGGTAATTGGCATTTAATTTGTCATTACCACAAAAAGGGAAATATGCTATGAAAAGAAATTATCAGATGGAAAACCGGAATTATCTGCTCAGAACAACCTGTAAATCTTCCCGTGATCCGGAGAAACAGGTATTTGATAATTATGATTATGAAAATGATTTTATCAATTTGAAAATAATCAACCTGTACCGGTTGCTGGGAGAAAGGGTAATGCAACAAAATGGGAATTAGCAGGATCTTTTGCCCTGTTAATCTTTGAATTTGGCACGTTTAAGTATTTCACTCACATCCACCTCCAGTCCTTTTTCGAACCTGTATTCTCGGTAACTGTTCACGATCTGAAGGGCAATCTCATATCCGGTTGATTTTATGATAAAAAGATCAGAAGGCCTGTATCTATCGATAAAATTCAAAAGCTCTTCATCTTTCAGATCAGTAATTCTCTGTACCAGTTCGGTGTTGTACTTTTCTTCCAGTTTATTCTTCCTTTCTTCTTCGGCAGTATTCAACTGTACAAGCCTTTTTTCTTCTGCAAGGATCTTTCCCATTTTTTTTTCCTGCTTATGCTGACGGTTAAAAAGATTGGCAAATGCGGTAATATAACCGGTACCGCCGCCCGGTGTGCCGTTCCAGTAATTCCCACCCGGCATTCCTTTAGATCCTAAATGGATGGTATCACGTTCGATATCCTTCAAATAAAATCCTTTCATCGGATCGTTGGCATAAAAATCGAGTGACTGGAGTAAATATGTTTTAGGGATTAACCGGATCGTCAGAAAATTTTCAGATCTGACCGAATCATCGATCGACAGGAAAAAATCCTCATAACCTATGGCCGTAAATTTTATGGAGTCCATTACATCACAGGAAAATGAAAAATAACCATGATCACTGGCAGATGTACCTTTATTTCTTTTTAAATCGATAATATGTACAAATGGGATTCTTTCGCTGGTCTGTGCGTCATAAATAATACCTGTGAATTTTATTTCTCCTGATTGAATGATATGCTGGGAGAAAGCTGGAGAATACATACAAAGCAGCAGGACGATATATATAATTTTTTTCTGCACCGTATGTAATATTAAGGAACTGAAAATTTAACCGCTGTATACAAAGATAGTTTATTTTATTGTATAACCTATCAATTCAACCGTTGAGCCCAATTGGGCATATCATTTTAGGTTAACTTCCATGAACCATATGGTCCGGTGGATAGAATTCACGGCAGAGCCCGGTACCTGAGGAATCCAACCTGATTTAGCCGGATGTATTTTATGACATACAGGGTTTAAAATATTGGTATTTGAAAAAAGATAATTATTTTAACATGATAAATTCTAAGTATTATGGCCGATAAAAATATTCCTGTTCTTGTAAAAGATGATCCCTGGCTGGAGCCTTATAAGGATGAAATCAGCGACCGTATTCAGCGGTTTAATCGTCTTGTCGATGGTATTAATAAGGCATACGGCAGCCTTGAGTCATTCTCGGATGCCTACCTTTATTATGGAATCAACTATGATAAGGAAAAGGGGGGCTGGTGGTACAGGGAATGGGCGCCTGCCGCAGATGCTTTGTTCTTTATCGGAGATTTTAATGGCTGGGACAGGACAACACACCCGATGAAAAAAAACAAAAACGGGGATTGGGAAATTTTTCTGGAAAAAGATCTTCTGGTACATGAAGAAAGGGTGAAAGTGTATGTAGTCTATCAGGGAATCGGCAGGGACAGGATTCCTGCCTATATAAAGCGGGCCAACCAGGATCCCAACACGCATGATTTTACCGGTCAGATCTGGCATCCGGGGAAAAGTTTTCGCTGGAGTGATGGAAAATTTAAATTAGGTCCCATTTATGAAGCACCCATTATTTACGAGGCTCATATCGGGATGTCTCAGGAGAAGGAAGGAGTGGGTTCCTATCTTGAATTTATGGAAAATGTGCTTCCAAGAATAAAAGACCTTGGATATAATACCATCCAATTGATGGCTATTCAGGAACATCCCTATTATGGATCGTTCGGATATCATGTATCGAATTTCTTTGCACCCACAAGCCGGTTTGGGACCCCGGAAGAATTAAAGACCCTGGTAAATGAAGCGCACCAGCAGGGCCTGGCCATCATCATCGATATTGTACATTCTCATTCCGTAAAAAATATTGCAGAAGGGATCAATGAATTTGACGGGTCCGGCGACCAGTATTTTCATCCCGGGGAGAGGGGAAATCACACTTTATGGGATTCCAAATTATTCAATTATGGTAAACGGGAAGTTCAGCGATTCCTGCTGTCGAATATTGCCTACTGGATCCGTGAGTTCCATGTGGATGGATTCCGTTTTGATGGGGTCACATCCATGTTATATTTCCATCACGGGGATTTCACCAACTTTGATCATTACAATAAATACTTTGTTGAGGGGATTGAATGGGATGCCCTGACCTATCTACAACTGGCCAATGAGCTGACGCACCGGTTGAAGAAATATGCCATTACCATCGCGGAAGACATGAGCGGTATGCCCGGATTATGTAGAAAACAACAGGAAGGAGGCATAGGATTCGATTTTCGTCTGGGAATGGGTATTCCAGACTTCTGGATCAAATACCTGAAGGAAAAAAAGGACGAAGACTGGAATATTCATGAAATGTGGCATGTGATGACCAACAGGCGCTGGAAGGAAAGAACAGTGACCTATGCAGAATCCCATGATCAGGCCATTGTCGGAGATAAGACGATCGCTTTCTGGTTGATGGATAAGGAAATGTATTATCATATGCAGATTGAAGACCAGAATCTGGTCATTGACAGGGGGATCGCTTTGCATAAACTGATCCGTCTTTTCAGTATATCACTCGGGGGTGAGGCCTATCTCAATTTTATCGGGAATGAGTTTGGACATCCTGAGTGGATCGATTTTCCGCGTGAGGGGAATAACTGGAGCTATAAGTATTGCAGGCGCCAGTGGTCACTTGTGGACAATGACAAGTTAAAATACAAGCACCTGAATCAGTTTGACAAGGACATGATCCACGCGATCCGTGAAAATAAAATATTACAATCAGACCGTGGAAAACAGCTGAATATGGATGATACCAATAAGACCCTGATCTATGAAAGGAACAACCTGGTCTTTGCCTTGAATTTCCATCCCGGTAATTCTGTGCCTGATTATCGTTTCCATGCTCCGGAGAAGGGGGATTATAAAATTATTCTCTGCAGTGATGAAGGCAAATACGGAGGTTTTGACAGGGTGGATATGCATATCACCTATTCCACCTTTGAAATGGATAATGATCATAAACTAAGCATCTATCTGCCCAACCGGACAGGAATAATCATGAAGAAAGTAAAATGACGGTCATGAATTCTTCCGGGTGTATATATCCAGGCAGGATAAGGCGTTCATATACTCCAGATAAACTTCATGCATCGAATAGGCAGGAAAGCCTGTAAAAAAATCATAATTTTCAGGCAAAAGCATTTTATCCAGGTGTTCTGTCGATTGCATGATACGCCAGAGGTATAAAAGTTCCCTGTCGCCGGCCTTTTTAATTTTATCCTCAAGGCTGCATAGAAACCTTATCGCTTCCTTCCTGAGGACGGTGTCGTTTTTATACGAAGATCCGATTTGATCTTTTTTATCGGAGAGTTCCAGGTTCACGGAAGGATCATTCGTTGTCAGAACCTCTGAAGGTTTTCTGAATTCGATATTTCCGGAATCCATGGCTTCTTCAACAAAATATTTAATAAAATTCAACTTTCTGGCCGTTGATTCCGGTTGTATGTCCGCAATGTGCACATCGATGGGGATGAGAATCAGGAGCGTCCTTGAGCGGCTGATCTCGTGTACGATCTTTTTCAGAAATTGCCTGTCCGGATTCTTTTTACGGAATGGAGCTTTAAGGAAGATTTCCAGGAACTTTTCATTCACCAGGATTAACTTTAAATTTTTGAATTTCTGATCGCGGTGGATATAACCGGAAGATATTTTTCCGTTCTTTACGGCCGGTGCCCGCATGATCATTCCCCGGAACTGTTGTTTGTGGATCATATCAGCCATTCCGGCGTTGGAGGTGAGATCTGGATTGCTGAATAAGCCACTTTTTATGCCGGTTAATGTATAAATTTTTTCCCTGTGCAACCGAACCTGCACCAGGAATTCATTGAAGGATAAAAGATTGACGGCAGAGGAAAAATAGGGCGAAATGACCGGTTCAATTTCCTTGGCTTTTAAAAATAAGGATAATGACTGATAATCGGAAGGCAAATAATACTGCACCAGGTCAAGCAGGGTCCCGCTGACATTCATGGAAAAGCGGAATGATCCTCCGGACGATGCAATAAGATCCTCAAGTACCTCCAGGGAAGGGCGTAAATTATGTTTCAGAAGATTGGATATATTTCTGGAATTCTGTTCATCATCGATCAGATCTGGGTATTGCCCAAATTCAAAGAAGGAAGTTTTTTTGATGCTGTAAGGGCAATGGGCTTTAAAATAAAAGCAGATGGCAGGCATCAGGGAATTACTTTCCGGTATTCCTTCAGAATATTTTCAGCCGTTTTGTTCCAGGATATTTTTTGAATATCTTTTTTCCCTTCCTTTACCTTGCTGTCATACAGATTCTGATCTGTCAGCAGCGACAAGATCTGTGATGCCATCAGATCGGTATCCCAGAAATCGGCGAGGAATGCACTTGGCAGAACTTCAGCTGCTCCGGATTTTTTAGTGATAATCACCGGGATTCCGAACTGAACAGCTTCGAGAGCCGTAAGTCCAAAGGGTTCCGAAATGGACGGCATGCAGAATATATCTGCCATGGATAGCAGGGAATATACTTTCTTCCTTTCGAGGAATCCGGTAAAATGAAGTTTCTGGCTGATTTCAATATAGGCCCCTTCTTCAATGAGCCTGTTTAACTGATCACCGGTACCAGCGATCGCGAACCTGACCGCAGGATACTTGTCTATTACTTTAGAAGCAGTTTCAAGAAAATATTCAGGTCCTTTCTGTAAAGTGATTCTTCCCATGAACAGGATTAATTTTTCCGGGAATTTCTTTTCGGTTTTGAAAGTTTTCACCGGATCAATCCCATTATGAACAGGCGAGATCCTTTCAGGTTCCACTTCATAATGTTCCCGGATAATGGAGCCGGTATAATGGCTGACAGGTAAGATCATGTCAGCGGCTTGAAAAGCATCCTTTTCAATCTGATAAACCACTCCTTCCTGTTCAGGTCCAACACGGTCAAAATTCAGAGAATGCACATGAAGGATCAAGGGCTTTCCGAATTTTTTCTTCAACCGGATACCAGCCTCGAAGGTCATCCAGTCATGGGCATGGATTATGTCAAAAGATAATTTTGAGGCAATCAATTCGGTAATCTCTGCAAAATACCTGACCATATTCACCACCTCATTTCCATAGAGTTCTGCATCCCTGAAATTTTTATGCAGGGAATGAATGTCTCCCGGTGTTCTGCTGACAGTCTTTGTTGCCGTTGCCGTTGTTGTCGTTGTTGTTGTCGTGGTTACTGAAACATCAGTTTTCAGGGGGTAGACAGGATACGGCGATACATCAATTTCGATCCGGTTATCCTTTATCATTCCTTCAAGCTTTATTATTTCTTCTTCCTCGAAAAATTTATCCAGATCGATTTCTCCTATCCCAATAATTTCCGCTCCGGGGATCTTCACGGTTTTATCCAGTTTCGGGACGATTATGGTAACCTCTGCAAGTGGGGCAAGTGCTTTACAGATAGCATGAAAAGCGATGCCGAGTCCACCACTGATTTCGGGTGGGAACTCCCAGCCAAGCATCAATACCTTTGGTTTCATTTTCGAACTTTTAGACAATTTTTTGAATCAGGAATACATCTGGTAAAATAATAAATTTAACCCGAAAAATTCATAAATTTTTCCTACCTGCCGGCTTTGCTCCGCAGAAGCTATGCGAAAGGGATGCAGGCAGGCGCCCGGAAGGCCATCCCGATTTTATCGGGACTTCACGTATTTTATTGAATATAATAAAGTTACATACAATTGGTATTCTATTTTAAAAATAATTTAGGAATAATCGGGGTTAACAGAAAAAATATAGCAGAATGAGATAAAATACCGTGAAGATCTGAAGAATTCCTGATCAGGAAGGGATTATGGAAATTTTATTTAACAACCAGTCGGGATGGGGTGAAAAATCATTCCGCCTGAATCGTTTTTATCAATAAGTATAGACTTTTTCGTAATACTGGTAGGCCATACGGTCAGCGTCAAAATAGGGGATCACGTCGAGCATACTGTTCTTGATGATCTGTATCCATTTATCCGGTTCCTGATAATACATGGGAATGATATCATTTTCCAGTATATCCATCAGGTTCAGATGATCGATATGATCCTGTTCATGGACCGGGAGTGTCAGGTCAACCGGCGGAACGATATACGAATTCACGCCATGTTTTGCAAATTCCGGTATCCATCCATCATAGGTGCTTACATTTACCGCGCCATTCATGGCAGCTGTCATACCGCTGGTGCCGGATGCTTCCCTTGGGATCCTTGGATTGTTCAACCACACATCGGCGCCATTTTTCAACAACCTTGAGAGTTTGAGCTCATAACCGACGAGAATTGAAATATTGGTATATTTTTTACTCAGATGAACGAGCTTATTGAAAGTGCTGATCGCACTATAATCCATGGGATAGGGTTTGCCGGCCCATATGATCTGGATTGGTGTCTTTTTATTTGTGATGAGTTCTTCAAATCTATCCGGATCAGCAGTGATCAGATCAGCCCTTTTATAGGCGGCAAATCTGCGTGCCCAGACGATCGTCAATACTTCCTTATTGAAAAGCTGCCCCGTCTGGTCCGCGACCAGTTCAAACAGGTCTTCCTTCATCGTTCGTTTTCTTTTCCGGATCAACTCGTTATCATCACGTTCTACCGCAGCGTAAAGTTCCTTATCCGCCCAGTATCTTTTATTCTGTGCATTGGTGATCGTTATAATTTTACAGATATTATCATAACTGGACCACATCTTATTGGAAACTTCACCGTGTTTTCTTGAGACGGCATTGGCAATGCTGACAAGCCTTAATGCGGCCAGCGAATGATTGAAAATGCTGTCTTCAGTACCGGTCATCTCCCTGACTTCCTCAAGGGGCACACCACAGAAAAATCCCATCTTCTCAAGGAGGGTAATATCATGTTTTTCGTTTCCGGCTTCTTCCGGCGTGTGTGTGGTAAAAACCATCCTTTTTTTAACCTCGTCGATCTTTTTGAATTTATTATAGAGATAGAAGGCAGCAGAAAGAGCATGTGCTTCGTTAAGATGATAAATTTCGACATCTATTTTCAATACGTCAAGGAGTTTGGCTCCTCCCAGTCCAAGTAAAATCGTTTGTGCGATTTTTGCGGCCGGATCCGAATCATATAATTTATGCGTGGTGGATTGGGCAAGATAATCGTTTTCAGGGACATCCGTTGTGAGAAAAAATATGGGGACGGTGCCAAATGTCTTTGGATTCAGGTAAAAAACCTTGACTGCGACGGGATGATGGTTGATCTCAATTGTAAATATGATATCGGTATCCTCAAGGAAACTGTATAATTTTTCCTGAAACAGAACATCCATTGACTGATCTCCTTTTCTGATCTGGTCATAATATCCATATTTCCACAGGATACTGATCCCGATCATATTCTGCTTCAGATCATATGCACTGCGCATGTGAGATCCTGCAAGAAAACCAAGGCCTCCCGAATAGGTTTTTAAGGGCTGGTGTATGGCAAATTCCATGCTGAAGTATGCTACACTTTTGGAATATTTAGGATCAAAATCATAGGGATGTTGAAATTCTTTTGGTAATGCCATACTTAAATAACTTATATTCTGAACGTCAAAATAGATAAATTCGCTCACGAAATTAACCAATAAAGTATGCTATACAAATATTAATGAAGGAATGAATTTACTTGTTTTTAAAATTTTGAAACAAATAGGCATGAAGACGGAAATATTGCAATTAACGGTCAACTTAACCCGCCTGGAATGCAAAGTTTTGAAGAATGGTATGGTAAAGTTGCAGGACTTTACAGGAAGGAATCAATGAATCCTTTTACTTTATCAGAGATATTCTGGTAATTTTTCCGGCTTCGCTTATAGGTTTTATAGAGAATGATCTGGGCTCTTCGTATTTTCCTGGAATTGGTGATGGCATAGAACAATCTTTCAGCCGTGAAATTTTCCTTCAGAAAAAAGTCCTGGATGCCGTTGACGAGGACCTGTGATTTGTTGGAACTTTTCAGGATCCCGACCGGTATATCCTGCGTTTTATCATTATTCCGGATGCGATTGACGAATTTTTTTAATTGTTTGGCTGGATAACAATCATCAAGCAGGATGTAATTCGGCCTGTTTCTGAGGGCAACCGTCATACTTTCCTTCAGATCAAAACTTACGTCGGTAAAAAAATTGATCCTTTCGAAATTGACCAGATTGATATAAAAATTTGCCATTTCCTTGGGATTGTTGCCAACGATCAGCACGTTATATCCCTTATTTGTACCTGTCATTTTGATGAGGTTGCCTGGTTTCATTTTCGTTAATTTCATGTAATATATCTAACGCAAACAGAAGATAAAATGTTAATTAAAATTCCTGTTGTATTAAGCAGATGATTGATCTTTGATCCTGAAGATTTGTTGCTTAATTATATATATAATAAAAAATTTTCGCCAGAAATAAATGTAATTGTGCATTAAAGTTGATCGAGCAGTGAAAACCTTACCGGTGTCCAATCAGCAACCGTGATTATGACGGAAGAAGAGAAGAAAATGAGTCCCTGTCCGGATGTTACGATTTTTGCAGATAGGATACTGATTGTAACACTGTAAGTTCAGCAGGCAGAAAATTTCAGCAAAAGGTTCCTGGATCACAGGATACTGAAAACTAACTTAACCTACGGTTACCCGACGGCCTCTATAATCCTTGTTCCTCATTCTCATGGAATTAAAAATAGCCAGGGAAGGTATATAGGCCTCGCTTCCTGCCAGCAGGGCACTGTCCTCCAGTTTCTTTTCCAGTAGTTTCAGCGGGCGGAGAATTTTCGTAATGGATTCAATAAGCTCTATATCCTTCCGCATTTCCGGTATATTGATCGTTTCTGGAACCTGATCCGGATTTTCCTCTGCCATATCAAGTACCTCATTTACAAAATCAATATTACTGAAACTTACCTTGGGCAGGGAAGCTTTTTCTTCGTTGCTTAACGTAATCAAATGAGGCAATAAATTATTGATACGTTCAATGGCTTTCAGTATTTCATCAATATCTTTTTGTGAAATGGAGGTTGAGATCAGGTTTTTATATCGCATTTCTAAAAATTTTTATGGTACCAGTCAAGTAATATAACGTCAATACATAAGCGATTAGTTTCATTTTACCATAAGAAGAATAAAATTTTTTCAATTAATGATTTACCTATTTCTTCCTTTGTTCGCAATTAATACCCCAATGATTATTGCGGCCATTCCAAAATAATGCTGGAAAAATAAGGTTTCGCCGTCAACAATGCCCCAGATTACGGCAACTATGGGGATAAGGTAAGTTACAGAGCTGGCGAAAACGGTATTTGTATTTTTAATCAGTTTATTGAACAGAGCCATGGCAATGGCGGTTCCCATTACACCCAGAATAATAATATAGATCAGCGATAAAAATCCTGATTCATTGTTCATCAGGTGAGATCTCACATCAGAAAACAGGATCAGATACAGAAAGGCAAATGGTCCTACCAGGAACATGGAAATGGAGGCAATGTGAATTGGTTTGATATCGCTGAGGTAATATTTTAAAATGTTTACATTCAATCCATAAAAAATAGTGGCCAGGATTATAAACATGGCGAAAAAATTGATATTCATCGTCTGATCCGATCCATTGGCCAGAACAAGCGCGACTGATCCAAGGAATCCCGTCAGTATTCCGGTAATAATTCTTAGATTGAACCTTACCTGGAAAAAAAAGGCACCGAGGAGAATGGTGAATAGTGGAGTAAGTGCATTCAGGATCCCTGTAATACCGCTGTCAATCCTCGTTTGTGCCAGTGGGAACAGAAAGGCGGGGATTAGGCTGCCAAAAAATCCACTGATAAAAAGATAATACCATTGCCGTTTTTTAATATAGCGTAGATTTTTAAAGGCAACCGGAAAGAGAAAAAGGGAGGCCGAAAGAATCCGGATACCGGCTACTTCAGCGGGTGTAAAGGCGATCAATCCCTTCTTTATCAGGATAAAGGAACTTCCCCAGACAATGGAAAGCAGAATAAGAAGTGACCAGGAGGCAAGGGCCGGATTTTTTTTATTCCAGGCAGTGAACATCCGAACAGGTATTTATGAATGTGTCCGAAATTTTTTCAAGGAATTCAAGAATTTCTTCATAGGTCTCGGATGTAACCAGTCCAGTTCTGCAGGCTTTAAAATTTGGAATGCCCTTAAAATAGTTGGCATAATGCCTTCGCATCTCATAAATACCTTTTTTTTCTCCTTTCCAGTCAATTGAAAATTCCAGGTGTTTCCTGACTGCCCGGATCTTTTCATTAAGATCAGGGGAAGGTTTAAGCATCCCTGTCCGGAAATAATGTTTGATCTCATTGAAGATCCATGGATTGCCGATTGTGGCACGACCGATCATGATCCCATCCACACCGTATGTATTTTTATAGACAAGGGCTTTTTCGGGAGAATCGATATCCCCATTACCGAATATGGGGATATGAATGTCAGGATGATTTTTTACGGCCGCAATATGATCCCAGTTGGCTGTTCCCTTATACATTTGCTGCCTTGTCCTGCCATGAATGGTGATTGCCTGTATCCCTGCATCCTGTAATCGTCGGGCCACTTCAACGATTCTGATGTTCGATTCATCCCAACCCAGTCTTGTTTTAACCGTTACGGGTTTATTGACTCTTTTAACAATTTCTGCCGACATGGATTGCATTTTGGGCAGATCAAGCAGAATACCGGCACCGGCTCCCTTGCAGGCCACCTTTTTCACCGGACAACCATAATTTATATCGATCAGTTCAGGTTCAGCCTCTTCGGCACGTGCAGCCGCCTCCCGCATGGATTCTATTTTATCACCGAAGATCTGGATGCCTATGGGGCGTTCATAATCATAGATATCCAGTTTCTCAATACTTTTTTCCGCATCCCTGATCAATCCTTCCGCCGATATAAATTCGGTGAACATGAGATCAGCCCCATTTTCCTTGCAGATGGCACGAAAGGGCGGATCACTCACATCCTCCATGGGAGCAAGCAGGAGGGGGAATTCGCCAAGATCTATGTTTCCGATTCTAACCAAAGGATAATTTCAATTTAATTGTAAATTTACATCAAATATGAAAAAAACGGCTTATATATTTCAAGATGATCCGCCTGTTCCCTGGTATTCACTGTTTTTTCTGATTTTAATTTTCGGTGCAGGATTATTTATTGGACAATTTTTAGGGCTTCTGTTTTCATTTTTTAACACGGATCTGAGAATCGATGAGTTGGTTTCGTTGATTTCGCCACCGCTTACCTCAGAAAAACGGCTGCCCCTGCTCTTGATTCAGGGATTTGGCACCCTTGGGGGTTTCATTGCAGGTGGGATCATCTATTTACAGTGGATCGAAAGATATCCTCCCGTGAATCTCTTTTCGGCCAGGAACCTGAGTTTTTATACCCTGCTGATAACCCTCGTTATGGTTATTTCATTCATGTTTGTCAATACATTTTTTATCGACTGGAATGCGGACGTGTCCTTTCCTGATTTTATGCGGGAATTTGAGTCCTGGGCAATGGAAAAAGAAGAGGAATTAAAACGTGTTACTGAATTCCTGACGGATTTCAGTTCCTTCGGACAATTTCTCCTTGGATTCCTGGTTATTGCAATTTTGCCGGCCATCGGGGAGGAGCTTATTTTCCGCGGTATCCTGCAAAACAAGCTTCATGTTTACCTGAAAAATATCCACCTTGCCGTATGGATTTCTGCCATTTTATTCAGCGGATTCCATATCCAGTTCTATGGATTTGTTCCGAGGTTGATGCTGGGAGGATTATTCGGATATATGTATGCCTGGTCCAGGAATTTATGGTACCCTATCATCGGGCATTTTATCAACAATGGATTTACCCTGATCATGCTTTATTTATATCAAACGGGATCGATCAATGTCAATATCGAGGAGGAGGAGGTATATCCTTTGTCGGTAATTGCCATATTTGCGATCATCTTTGCTTATATGATGATATCGTTCAGGAGAAAAGTGAAGGAGGAACCTGTTGAAAATTATGGATAAGTGGCAGAGAGTTTATGCAGATCCGGTAATGTATAAAGCTGAAATCGTTAAGGCGGTTCTGGAGGAACATAACCTGAAACCTGTTCTTGTCAATAAACAGGACAGCAATTACAAGTTTGGTAATTTTGAAATATATGTAAATCCTGATGAAGTGATCAGAGCAATAAAACTCATTAATGATGAGATTAGATTTGGATAGATATAATAACCTGACGCAGCGGATCATTACGGCCCTGATAGGCGCAATTTTCCTGGTATCTGCTTCCTATTTCAGTGAATGGACATATTTTGCCGT
>JAGTVG010000534.1 GCA_018224645.1 Cyclobacteriaceae bacterium | reverse complement strand
CAATGAAGGCGAATTTACGATTTATTTGCCTGAGGCAAACCGCGTGCAGGTTGGATTGGTTTTGGGAGGGGGTATCTTGCTGGATTTTGCCCGGAGACGCCAGGTAATGATCGATTTCCGATATATGTTGCGACATTCCTGGCTGGCAAGGGAAAATGGGGTGGATGTAGGACTGTCAGAATATTCCGAAGATTTCAGGACGCTTGAACATACGCTAAGCCTGAATGTGGCCTATATGTTCGAATATAATTTTGGTGACAGCAGAAAAGGTAAAAGTACCCGGGGAGCCAAGGTAAAAACAAAAAAAGGATCCGGGCCACCAACACCCAAAAGAAACAACATAAACAAAATAAAAAAGAACTAAACCCCATAAACCAGCTATATGAATTATCTGATAAACAGGAATTTTCGGCATCTGATCCATCATTTATCAAACCATGTCCGGGTTAATTATCTGGACATTTTTCTGCCATCCATCCGACCTTTTCCCGGATACATACCGGTTCAGGTTTTAGTACGCCCGGGAAGAGCAAATTTCCCGGGATTGAATTCATACTGAGGCAGTTAATCCGATCCTTCGATCTCCGTGTCATCCACGGGCGCCTATCGGGGCTGTCCGATCAGCAGGAAGGTATGCATGAAAGACCTTCGGTTCAGAGGCAGGAATAACCATAAAGTGAGGCCAACCATGAACCTTTAAGGCAACATGGAGATCCCTGGTCATGCGCTTGCCAACCACAGAAGCTGCTGGTGATAACAGCAGGAGAATTTTGATAAAGTTATGAGGCCATGGATCGGTCTGGTAGCACCATCAGGAAAATTTGATCTTAGGATTTTCGATCTCTGACTCTGTCAATACAATAGGATCCGTTGTTGGTGGAGGAGTAATTGTAATTTGATAATCGCATAGTCGGTTAAGCGGATTTATATAATATTTCAACCGCCATTTTGGTCAGAGGTTGTCGCCGCGTTTTATTGTTGCCGGCTGCATGGCAATAAAAACAAATTGAACCGCCGGATTCTCCAAATCATGATCACTTGCCCATAGGCAAGTAAAAGCAGGGAAAATAAAAAACAGTATGTCCGGATTTTTTGGATTTTCCTGCATGCGGCAGAATCAGGCATATATTGGTCAACAAACATGCGGTTATGTGTATCTTTGAAATAATTTATATATAGAGACTTATGAATTTATCCATACATCATCCCAGGGAACAGCTGGTCAGGATCATGCAGCGTATCTATGATTTCGGTATGACCACCACATCGGGGGGCAACCTTTCAATCAGGGATGAAGAAGGTAATGTCTGGATCACACCGTCTGCGGTCGACAAGGGATCATTACATCCATCGGACATTGTCAGGATCGGGGTGGACGGTTCATTTGAAGGGATTCATAAACCCAGTTCGGAGTATCCCTTCCACCTTTCCGTATACGCCGGCAGGCAGGATCTCAATGCCATCATCCATGCACATCCGCCTGCCCTGGTCTCCTTCAGCATCGTACGGAAAATCCCCGATACCAGCATCATTCCCCAGGCCAAGCACATCTGTGGTGAAGTTGGCTATGCGGAATATGATCTCCCTGGCAGTGAAGCCCTGGGAATAAAGATAGGCGAAAGTTTCCGGCAGGGTTTTGATGTCGTACTGATGGAAAACCATGGAACGGTGGTGGGAGGTGCTAACCTTTCACAAGCCTTCCAGAAATTCGAAACACTTGAATTCTGTGCCAGGACACAGATCGAGGCATCATCCATAGGCAGGATAAAATCACTGGATGATTCCCGGATCGACCTTTTTTACCAGCGCAAAAGAGACCTTCCCGAATTTGTTCACCTAAGCCCGAATACGCGTGAACTCTGGCTCAGGGGAGAAATCTGCAGCATTGTAAAAAGAGCATACAGGCAGCGGTTGATCATCAGTACCTATGGTACCTTTTCGGTTAGGTTGTCGGACCGGGATTTTCTCATTACACCCTATGGAAAAGACAGGTATTACCTTAACCGGGAAGATATTGTTCTGATCATGGAGGGGAAACGGGAACGCGGTAAGACACCCAGCCGTTCATCCCTGCTTCATGATAAGATCTACCGGGAACACCCGGAGATCAACTGCATCATCACGGCCCAGTCGCCCTTTGCAACCGCCTATTGTGTGGCCTCGCAGACTTTCGACACAAGGACAATCCCCGAAAGCTATATCCTGCTAAGGGAAATCCCGGTCATTCCCTACGGTGACCAGTTAACCGGCGGTTCAAAAATATCTTCGGTAATATCTCCGGACATACCGATCGTCCTGATCGAAAATGATTCGATCCTGATCACCGGCAAATCATTGATGGAAACCTTCGACCGGCTTGAAGTGGCTGAATTCAGCGCCAGGTCTCTTACACAAAGCGCAGTATTGGGTAAAATGGTTCCGATTGAAGCCAGGGAGATAGACGACCTGAAGAAAAAATTTCTATCAAAGGATCCGTAGCATGAAAATATTTGTTTTGACCCTCATTTTCTTATCGATGGCATTAATTGCTGCACCGGAATGCAAAGCCCGGATATCCAGGTATGATCTCCCTGGAAAATGAGAAATGTAGAGATATTCAGGGGAGATAAGGAGGCGACCAATCAATATCTGCCTGCCGCAAACAGCGATTCCTGATAGATGCGTTACGCATCTTAGCTGGATTAAATGCAATGGATTATCGAGGTTCTTCCTGAATGACAGGGAGAGAGATGAAAAACCGATGCATGGGATACGTACCTGAAATAAAATAACTGCAATGAACTATCGAGGCTCCTGCTGAATGACAGTTTGGGGTCTTTCCTGCCGATGATCCGGGGAACAAAGCAAATCACCAGATATTTGGTTTTGTAGCCCTGAATGAATAATTTATAGAAAAATGAATTTCAACCTGATATTCCAGGAATTTCCATGAACAGGATAGAAAACTGGCCCGGTGATCCATATCCCCTAGGCGCAACCTACGATGGTCAAGGTGTTAACTTTGCCTTGTTTTCCGAAAATGCGACAGGAGTCGAATTATGTCTTTTTGAAAACGAAAAGGATCAATTCGAAAAACACAGGATCCAATTCAACGAACGTACACATCATAGCTGGCATGCCTACATTCCCGGCCTGAAACCCGGTCAGCTGTATGGATACCGTGTCCATGGACCATTCGCTCCCGGAAAAGGTCACCGGTTCAATGCAAACAAACTCCTGATCGATCCGTACGCCCGGTCCCTGAACAGGACCATGCGATGGCATCATTCCCTGTATGGATACCGCTTCAATCATAAACAGGCCGACCTGTCCTACAATGAAGCCGACAGTGCCCCCTATATTCCGAGATCAGTGGTTATCGATACCGGATATGATTGGGAAGGGGATAAGCCATTAAAAATACCCTTCCATAAAACGATCATCTATGAGGTCCATGTCAAAGGATTTACCAGGTTATTTCCGAAAATATCCCCGGACTTACGCGGAACCTATTCCGCTCTCGGTTCACCCGAAGTGATAGATTACCTGCTCAGCCTGGGCATCAATGCAGTTGAGCTGATGCCCGTACATCAGTTCGTCGCTGACCAGCGCCTGGTTGAAAATGACCTGACCAATTACTGGGGATATAATACAATCGGTTTTTTCGCTCCTGATATCCGGTATGCAAAAAATTCAAACGGCATAAACCATGTGAATGAATTCAAGGACATGGTTAAGGCGCTCCATAAAGCAGGGATCGAGGTGATCCTGGATGTGGTTTACAACCATACCGCTGAAGGGAACCAGATGGGACCCACATTATCATTTCGGGGCATCGATAATTTTTCCTATTACCGGCTGATGAATGATGATCCGCGATATTACATGGATTATACGGGTACGGGAAATACGCTAAATACAGTCCATCCGAATATTCTCAGGTTTCTGATGGACAGTCTCCGTTACTGGACCATCGAAATGCATGTGGATGGATTCCGTTTTGACCTGGCATCGGCGTTGGCACGCGAATTTCATGATGTCGACAAGCTGGGATCGTTCTTCGATGTGCTCCATCAGGATCCAGTACTGTCCCAGATGAAACTGATTGCTGAACCGTGGGACATCGGCGAAGGCGGATACCAGGTTGGTGAGTTCCCTACGGGATGGGCAGAATGGAACGGAAAATACAGGGATTGTATCCGTGATTTCTGGCGCGGACAGGACAATACCCTGCCTGAATTCGCAAACCGGATCACCGGGAGTTCGGATCTGTACATGGACAACT
>JAGTVG010000533.1 GCA_018224645.1 Cyclobacteriaceae bacterium | reverse complement strand
GAAAATGCTGATAAAAGCGATATCCGCGTGGCCATGAAAGAATCCATGTGGCATACGGTAGCCAGTCCTCCGGGACCACTGGGCGACGGACCCGATGGAGAAAAATTGCTTGTTGCGGCATCCGAAAAACTCCGGAAATCCACAGGTCGGGCGATCATCGGGTTGTTTGGCGGAAATCTCCTTGAATCGGGACAGATGCTTTACCGGAATGATCAGTTCCTCCTGATGCTGGCCATGGATCCTCCGGCAGTGCATGATTTTCTGGACAGGCTTACGGAAATACATCTGGAAAACCTGGAAAGATACCTTCGGGCAGTGGGCAGGAACATCGATATCATACTTTTCGGGGATGATCTCGGCATGCAATCCGGTCCCCAGATCTCACCGGAGATGTACCGGGAATTCTTTAAGCCGAGGCACAAACTGATGTGGGAACGTGCCAAGGAACTGGCCGGAGTGAAGGTGATGCTCCACTGTTGCGGAGGAGTCCGCGAATTGCTGCCTGACCTGATCGATGCAGGTCTGGATGCCATCAATCCGGTACAGATCACCGCCCGGGGAATGGAACCCACAGGGCTCAAGAAGGATTTCGGCCGGGAAATTGTTTTCTGGGGAGGAGGTTGTGATACCCAGCACATACTTCCAAACGGGAGCCCCGGGGAGGTCTATGATCATGTTCGCGAAATGGCAGGCATCCTGTCTCCGGGAGGAGGATTTGTGTTTCAGCAGGTACACAACATTCTTCCGGAAGTTCCTGTTGAAAATATCCTGGCCATGTTCGAAGGACTGCGGGATATCAGGTAATGGAATTCAGAATAGATTTTATTGACATGTGTTTGTTAACCGAATATTTCTCATTTGTGAATTAGAAGACAATAAATGAAAATTTTTTTTCACTAAAGTATAAGAATATGACTGCCTCTAAATTTTTATTTTTTAAGAAATCAGGATTTCTGGTTTCTGTATTGTTTGTTGGATTGCTGTCCAACTGCATGCAGAAGGAACTGGAAGAGCCGGAATACGGCTGGTTTGATTTTGCCGTATCGGATCTGGATACGGCACATAATTTAATTGATCTTTCCTTTTTGAATGAGGATTTGGCCGGCGAATCCGGGTTTGTCACGGTTCAGGACGGTCACTTTGAGGATGGGAATGGAAAACGGATTAAATTTTTTGGAGATAATATGACTTTTTCTGCCTGTTTTCCCGAAAAAGAACTGGCCACGGTACTTGCAGCCCGCCTGGCAAAAATGGGGATGAATGTGATCCGGTTCCATCATATGGATATGCGGTCCGCCCCTGATGGGATATGGGATGAGAGTCTGGTAAAATTCGATCCGGCACAGCTGGAAAAACTGGACTGGTTCATCTATCAGCTGAAATTAAACGGGATCTATTCCAACCTGAATCTCCACGTGTCCCGGATCTACCCGGGGTTGGACTATGATCTGAATCAGTTCAATTTCGGCAAGACCATAGATAATTTCTACCGTCCGTACATAGAAATGCAAAAGGAATATGCCCGTGACCTGTTGACACACCGGAATTCCTATACGGGCAAAACCTACCTGGAGGAACCTGCAGTAGCATTCATTGAGATCAATAATGAAAATTCGCTGTTATCCAACTGGAGGTTGCTACCCAGATTAAACAGGGAACATAAAGCGGGACTGGATGCACAATGGACGGATTGGTTGAAGGAAAATTCATCAGGAAGAGGCAGACCGGACTTATTTAAAATTATCGATGGATATGATAACCAGGCATCACCGGAGCATAAAAAACTTTTATGGTCATTCCTTGTGGAAACGGAAATGGCCTATGCGAAGGAGATGACCGGATACGTCAGGGATGAACTTGGCGCGCGTGCCCTGATTGCCGATTCCCAGGCCTCCTACAGTGGGGTGGCAGGCGTTTACCGCGAAGCAACATATTCGGACTTTATTGACATGCATGCCTATTGGGAGCATCCTCGCTTTCCCGGAGAAAGCTGGTCGAGAACAAACTGGCTCATCAGGAATTCATCGATGGTAACGGATAAATCTGCGGGGACCCTGAGGAGTTTCGGACAGCACCGGGTTGCTGGTATGCCGCTGACGATCAGCGAATATGATCATCCTGCGCCGAATTTTTTCTGTGCCGAGATGTATCCCATGCTCAATTCGGTGGCTGCCTTCCAGGATTGGGATGGGATCTACCATTTTGATGCGAATGGTCCATATAATGAAGGCCGGATAAACGGATTTTTCACGAGTGCCGGCCATCCGCTGAAACAGATCTTTATTCCTGTAGGTGCGGTGATGTTCAGGATGGAAACCATCAGGGCGGGTGAGAACAGGGTACAGCTATATCTGCCTGAAAATGCCGTACTGGATCAACTGGCCGGATCGGCCCAGCAGGTACGGCTGCATTCATCCAACATGGCAGCGATCTGGAAAAATGCCGGTGCACCCGATGGGCTTACTCTCCTGTATCCCACGGAAGTAAATATGTCGGGCAATGAGGTGAGGTTGTCTGAATCCGTAGCTGAACCTGAAGGGCCCTGGACAAGCGAGACCGGGGAATTGATCTGGGATAACCGGGATTCGGTGAATGCGGTATTTACGGTAAATGCAGCAGCGGTAAAAGCAGCAGTCGGCTACATCGGCGGTAAAAACATTGAATTGGGCAACATGATGCTGGCAATGGATTCAACAACGTATAACTGGGCAGCGGTTACACTGGCAGCCCTGGATGGCGGATCCATTGAAAATTCGGCTGCCATATTGCTTGTGGCAGCAGGCAGGGTGGAAAATACCAACATGGGATGGAACGGGGAAAAGACTACGGTAGGGGGAGACTGGGGTGAAGCCCCGAGCAGGGCGGAAGGGATCCCGGCAAAAATAACCCTTTCGAATGCCGGTAAATTCAAACTTTATGCACTTGATCCGGACGGTAACCGGATGAATGAAATCCCTGTACGGAGGGATGGTGATCAATGGTCATTCACCATCGGCGCCCAGCATAAAACCTTATGGTATCTGCTGGAACGGTGACACAGAGAAGCTGAGAAGGGGACCCCTGCCTGGGTAGGCAGGGAAAAGGGGAAACGCGGAGACGAGGGAAAGGGACACCTCCCCAGGAATCCGCGTATCCACGTCTCCACTTTTCCACTTCTCCACTTCTCCGCCAGTGAACCAATGATCCAGTGATCCAATGATCCAGTGATCCAGTGATCCAGTGAACCAGCAAACCCTGATTCCATTCCCCGATTGCCCTCCATTACAGCATAACCGCTGAAATATTTTCCTTTCAATATGTAATTCCTGCATAGTATATTATATTCACGTCATTGTAATAATTTTCAAACTGATTAAACACTGATTGCCCATGTGGCTCTTTCTGCTCCTCATCCTGTCCATCCTGTTTATCATCATCACCACCTCAAGACTTAAATGGCATCCTTTTTTTGCCCTGCTGATCGCAGCCATCGGATTCGGACTTCTATCGGGAACCATGCAACCCAATCAGGTGATATCCTCCGTCAATACCGGTTTTGGCAACACGATCGGATACATCGGGATCGTGATCCTGGCCGGTTCCATCATAGGCAAATTCCTGGAAAAGACGGGGGGAGCCAGGAGAATTGCCCATCATGCGCTGAAAATGACGGGCAGGAAGAATGTTCCCCTGGCTTTAAGTATCGTGGGTTACATCGTGAGCATTCCTGTCTTTTGCGATTCGGCTTTCATAATTCTTATTCCCCTGGCCAAGGCACTTTCCAGACAGGTAAGGATATCCATGATCGTTTCCGCCATGGCGTTGAGCCTGGGCCTGTATGTAACGCATTCGGTTATTCCCCCGACCCCCGGCCCGGTTGCGGCCGCCGGATTGCTGGAAGCTGACCTGGGGTGGGTCATCCTGCTGGGATTGCCAGTCAGTCTCGCAGGACTTCTTGCCGGTTGGCTATATGCAGTGAAAATGATCCCCGCAATGAAATATTCCATGCCATCAGAGGAAAATCGTGAAGAAATTTCAGGAGAAGAATTGGGTGATGCCCCTTCATTGATCAAATCGGTGATCCCGATCCTGTTACCCATTCTGCTGATCGTCCTCAGATCTGTCAGTGAACTTCCAAACCATCCTTTCGGAGAGGCCACGGCAGCGGTAATCATCAGTTTTATCGGCCAGCCGGTGGTTGCATTGATGATCGGTGTGCTTTTCTCTTTTTTATTGCCGCGGAAACTGACAAGTTCCATGTTGTCCGGTACCGGTTGGCTGGGAGAAGGAGTTCTTGCTGCAGCATCCATCATCATCATCACGGGCTGTGGGGGAGCCTTTGGCCGCGTCCTGCAGGATTCAGGAATTTCAGTCATCATTGAAGAAAATATCGGGCATGTAAAAGGTCTTTCCATTTTATTGCCTGTATTGATTGCGGCGGCCTTAAAATCCGCACAAGGATCCGGAACCGTGGCCATCATTACTACGGCCAGCCTGGTTGCGCCCATGTTGATATCCCTTGGCCTGGATTCCACGATGGCAAGAGCGCTTGTGGTGGTTGCCATTGGATCAGGATCCATGATGGCCAGTCATGCCAACGACAGTTATTTTTGGGTGGTGACCCAGTTTTCGGGGATGACGGTAAACCAGGGATATAAATTCCAGACACTCGGGACGCTGTTTGTTGGAATAATTTCAGTAATGGCTACCTGGATCCTTTACATCCTGATATTATAATTATCAATTTTACATAATAACCCGTTAATAAATGAACTAAAGCATTCAAAGATGATAAATTATCAATTGACAAAGATCCGGCAGAAATTCACGCAGAATTCATTAAAGGATGTGCGGGGAGAAATAAGAAAGGAGCTGTCACGTTTTGCAGGCATCATCCCGCAGGGATCTCAAATCGCCGTGGCTGTCGGTAGCCGGGGAATAGATAACCTGGATATTGCCGTCAAGGAGACCATCGATTTCCTGAAGGATAAGGGGGCAGAGCCCTTCATCATTCCTGCCATGGGAAGTCATGGCGGGGCTACTCCGGAAGGACAGATCGCCATCCTCAGGGATTATGGCATAACAGAAGAAAAAATGGGCATTCCCGTTCGTTCTTCCATGGAAGTGGTAGAGATCCCGAATGAGGCGGATCCTGATCCCTTGTACATGGATAAACATGCCTTTCTGTCTGATGGGGTTCTGATGATCAACAAGATCAAACCCCACACCGATTTCAGGGGAGAATATGAAAGCGGGCTGGCAAAAATGGCGGTGATCGGATTGGGGAAGGAGAAAGGTGCGCTGGCCATCCATCAATATGGGGTATATGGCCTTTCGGAATTATTGCCGGTAGCCGCCGGAAAGATCCTCTCTCACGGGAAGATACTGGGCGGGATCGCGCTTGTTGAAAATGCATACGATGAGACCATGATGGTCCGCGGACTTCTGGCAGAAGAAATCCTTCTGAAAGAGCCTGGACTTTTAAAGATTGCCCGGGAAAACAGGCCCTTCTTTCCTGCAGGGAATATTGATGTTCTGATTCTTGACAGGATGGGAAAGAATATCAGCGGGGCCGGCATTGATACGAATATCATCGGCCGGATCAGGATCCGCGGACAGCAGGAGCCGGCCAGTCCGGTCATCAAATCCATTATGGTAACGGATCTGACGGATGAATCACACGGAAATGCCACAGGCGTCGGTCTTGCGGATGTGGTTACAGGTAAACTCGCCGGTAAGATCGATTATGGGGTAACCTATACCAATATCGTGACAAGCAGTTTCCTGGAAAGAGGAAAACTCCCTGTGGTGGCATATACTGACCAGGATGCATTGGCCTACTCCCTGCGGAGTTGCGGATTTATTCAACCGGGAGAGGAACGGATAATCCGGGCAAAGGATACGTTACACCTGGATCAACTGTATGTATCCGATAGTATCTTCAGGGAAATTCAGCAAAAGGAAAATATTGATGTGATAGATTGGGATGTATGGTTAATGGATGAACGCGGGATGTTAAATGAATTCTGAATGATCTTAAAACAGGCTGAAAATTGGATCCGGAATGATCATAAAAAATTAATATGGAAAAGCTGCTGATCATTGCCGATGACCTGACCGGGGCGATCGATGCGGGAGTCCATTTTGCAGCAAAAGGAATACCGACTGTGGTGATCCCTGATTTTACCCCGGGTGAGTTTCCGGAAAATAAAACACCGGAGGCTGATGTGGTGGTGATCAATACGGAAAGCAGGCATATTCCGG
This sequence comes from Cyclobacteriaceae bacterium, assembly GCA_018224645.1. Taxonomy (GTDB): domain Bacteria; phylum Bacteroidota; class Bacteroidia; order Cytophagales; family Cyclobacteriaceae; genus JAGTVG01. Next base: position 2,733 of record JAGTVG010000533.1, on the reverse strand, counting down.
CAACTCAGGCTGCAGAGAAGGTCGCCATGGCAGCCGGATTTGGATTAAAGTTGGGAGCCGGTATTATTTATAAAAAAACCGATTCCACGATGAGGGGAAATATCGGAGCGGAACTTGATGCCCTGATGAAGACTACGGGAAGGAAAAAGATCCCGTTCATTCCGGCATATCCGGCTTTGAGAAGATTTACACGGAAAGGATTTCATTATGTGGGCGATAAACCGCTGCATCAAACAGATTTTGCCAGAGATCCGCTTGAACCTGTGATCACAAGCTACCTTCCTGAAATTCTCAGGAAACGGTCAAACTGCATAACCACCCTGATGTCATATCCTTATAGGGAAGGAATACAAGACAGAGAAAACATTGAAAATGAAATACTCATCTATGATTGTACCTCTGAAAGAGACCTTGAGAAAATCGAAAAACATCTTGCAGAGCATCATTTGTTTGGATTGCTGGCCGGATCTGCAGCGGTAGGATCCATACTGGCACGCAGGCTGGTTTTTTCGGCAGTTCCTGCAGAGACCATTGTAATGATTGGTCCCAGCCTGCTGGTCAATGGAAGTTTGAATCCGGTAACCATGGAACAGGTAAGCCTGATCGATTCACCCCGGATTAAAAAATTCTGTCTTGATCCCGGCTTCCTTGATCCGGCTGAGACCGGAATGAGCCGGATAAATGAATTCATCAGGCAGATAGGAACAGGCGGGCAGGATGGATCTGATATTCTTGTGAATTCCACGGAATCAAGGGATAAACTTGAACAATATCACCTGAATAAATATGGATCCCCGGTACCGGCAAGGGTTTATGCCGATGCTGCCGGTTTGCTCGGGAAGTTAACAGCGGGTGTTTTAAGGTCACTTGATTTTAAACAGATGCTGGTAATCGGAGGAGATACCCTGATGGCGCTCATCAGGGAACTCGGTATCCGGAATATACGCCCCCTTGCTGAAATATTTCCAGGGGTGGTAATTTCAGTAATCTTCATTTACGGGAAGGAAAAGTACCTGATCACCAAGCCCGGTGGCTATGGTGACCCGGGGACAATTGTCAGGATTTTAGCATATATTAAAAATAAAAAATAATGATTGGGATTACACTGGGAGATCCGAATGGTGTGGGACCGGAAATCCTGCTCCGAACTTTTTTGGAAAAGGGATTACCATGCGATTGTCTGGCCATCGGAGATTACGGGATCATCCGGTTTTGCAATGATCATCTTGATCTTCGGGTACCGCTGAACCGGATGAAAACACCAGGAGACCACAGGAAGGGCCACCTGAATATTATGGATCCGGGAATAATCCAGGAAAAAGATCTTACCATCGGGGAAATTTCGGAAAAGGGGGGATTTGCCGGCCTGCGGTATGTAGAAATAGCCACAGAAATGGCATTGACCGGTACGATCGAAGCAATCGTTACCCTCCCCATCCATAAGGAAGCTGTCAGAATGGTAAAACCGGATTTCAGGGGACACACAGATCTTATCGCTGAACTTTGCCAGGTAAAGAATTTTACGATGATGCTGGTGGCCGACATGTTGATCGTCACCCATATTTCGATGCATGTATCCATGCGGGAAGCCCTGGACAGGATCAGGACCGGACATATCCTGGAAGTGATCCGGCTGACACACCAGGCGGTAGGCCAGTTAAGGAGCCAGGCAAGGCTGGCCGTGGCAGGGCTGAATCCCCATGCAGGCGAACATGGTGCATTTGGGGATGAGGAGATCCTGGAGATCGGGCCGGCTGTCGTTCAGGCCAGGGCTGAAGGGATGGATGTACATGGCCCCCTGCCTCCCGATACACTTTTCTACCAGGCTGTTCAGGGAAAATATGATGCCGTTGTTTGTATGTACCATGATCAGGGGCATATCCCCTTGAAATTACTGGCTTTTGACGATGCCGTCAATGTTACCCTCGGATTGCCAGTCGTCCGCACTTCCGTGGATCATGGTACTGCCTTTGACATAGCCTATCAGGGAAAAGCCTCCCTGCAGAGTTTTTATAATGCCATGGTTCTTGCCGGGAAATTAAGCCAGGCAAAAGAACAGTCGGGTGTGAATTAGGAAGAGGGCTGAAATGATTACAAAGGTGCTGGCACAAGCGGATGCTTACGCCATTCATAATCTATGTATTGGGGGAGGTGCAAGGGTGCTGGCAACAGGAGATGCTTGCGCCGGCGTTACGCCAGTGTAATAAAAAAACACACTCTCATGGCGCAAGCATTTGCTTGTGCCTTGATCAGACTCGCATTTGCTTACACCTTGATCGTGAAACTCATGCCCTCATTCCGATGGCATGAGTTTCCATGATTTTCAATCCTTGACAAATAACACGATTCCCAATGGAGGAAGCGTGATATTGATTGAAAATTCTTCCTGGTGGTATGGAACGGGGAATGCTTCGACACCTCCTAAATTACCCTGTCCGCTTCCGCCATAGTTTTTCCCGTCACTGTTCAGCACCTCCTTCCACCGTCCTTCCTCCGGAACGCCGATCCTGTAATTGTACCGCGGAATGGGTGTCATGTTACAGACCGCTATGACCACATTCTTTCTGTCCTTGCTGTATCTTGCATAACTGAGAATGGAATTCGGGGAATCATTTGCATCGATCCAGCTGAAGCCCTCCGGAACAAAATCCATTTCGAACAGGGCTGGTGTGTTTTTATAGGTTTCATTCAATTCCTTGATCCATTGTTGAAGGCCTTTATGATTGCTATGCT
>JAGTVG010000532.1 GCA_018224645.1 Cyclobacteriaceae bacterium | reverse complement strand
TCCTGGTTTATAAAAAATCGTATCATGAAAAATTGAATATCGAAGGTGATGATATCAAAATTAAATCATCGAACCGGGATTATATCACCGCTTACAATCCTGAAGCGTACAAATTTAATTATTTCGGCCCCAGGCTATCACTTGAATACAACCGGGATGATGGAATATTTCTGGGAGGAGGTGTCACCTGGAAGACCTATGGATTTCATCGGAATCAATATAAATCATCCCATACCCTTCTGGCCAGTTATGCAACCAATACCGGGGCATATAATTTTGAATATCGCGGAGAATTCCCGGACCTCATAGGTCACAACCTGGATCTCCTGGTGAATACCCTGAATTACGGGCCTAAATATGTATTCAATTATTTTGGCCAGGGAAACGCTACGGTAAATGATATGCCCATCGATTTTTACCGGTTGAACATGCAGGGATTCATGCAAAAAATCCTTATTCAGAAAACAGCCCGGATTACTTCAAAATGGGGATAGGGCCTACATTCGACTATTTTAACCTGGCTTCAAATCAAGGGACCATCCTGGCAGGCGGGGAATTCGAAGATCATCCCGACCTCGATAAAGCATATTTTATCGGCGGGGAAATATTTTTTAATCTGGAAAAGACAGATTTTTGGCTTTATCCGCGGAATGGGTTAAAATGGATCAATAATGTTCGTTATTTTAATGATATCGAGGGTTCCGGCAGGTTCGTTAAATTAAAATCCGACTTTTCAGTCTTTATGACACCTGATCTCCCTGTTTTGCTGACATTGGCATTACGGTTTGGTGTGGAAACAAATGTGGGTGATTTTCCTTTTTATCAGTCATCATTCGTTGGAGGGGGCAATAATCTCCGTGGTTTCCGCCTTCAGCGATTTGCCGGCAATACAGGAGCGTATCAGAATACGGAGTTAAGGATCAGGCTGAGTAGGGTGAGAAATTATTTATTTACCGGCTTTGTTGGTTTATATGGATTCATTGACCATGCGCGTGTCTGGGCAGAAAATACAGATTTTGTCAGCAATGAATGGCATCATGGATACGGTCCGGGGCTCTGGGTTACTTTCTTCAATGCCTTTATGGCAGCGGGGGAAATAGGGTTTTCCAGGGAAGGAAATTATTTTTATCTGAGAACAGGTTTTTTCTTCTAGCAAACGGGAATTGTGGCAGGATAAAAAAACAGCCTGCAATTATTTACAGGCTGTCATGTTTTCCTGATCCCGGACCACTCCTTATCATCAGGATACAGCGGAAATAAGTTCTGTTTATTTACTAAAAACGATGCCGAGATATACCTGGGCTACACTGTTATTGGCATCTCCCAGGAAGGTTTCGGCTGCTGTACCGTTAGCGACTTGCCGCAGGCCATAATTATACCTGGCGCCAATGCTGACTATGTCAATATTTAACGCCAAGCCACCAACCAGACCATAATCCACGGAATTAAAATTATCCCTGTCCAGTTCCTGGTAGGCCTCCCCCAGGGTTCCATCAGTTGAGACGGAAGAATTCACAAGGTACGATACATAACCGCCGGCATTGATGTCCAATACTTCTCCCACTTTTATGAGTAACATCAGCGGCAGATCAATATAATTCAGGTTGAACTTCTGTTCTCCGGTAAATCCGACAAAATCATACTGGCCTTTTGAACCTTTGGTTGAATATAACAATTCTGGCTGGAACCCGACTGTTTCACCGGCCCCCAGGATCTGTGCAAATATACCGGCATGAAATCCGATCCGTGCATTTTTATCATCAACCTCGTCAATGAATAAGTTACTGAAGTTAACTCCTCCCTTGATCCCGGGTCTGAAAGATTGTGCATCCGCTCCATAGGAGACCATAAGGCTTAGAAATGCAAGTAGTATAATTGTTTTAATTGTTTTCATGTTACTTTGTTTTAGTGTTTAAAATTTATTTCTGATTTTGATTTTTACGATATACGATATACAGGATGATCGCGGCCAGAAGATAAACCGACGTCAGTATGATAAACCCAAGAAAACCATTCCCGGTGAAGTAATTAATCACAAGTGCAATGGTAACGGAAGCAAAGATCAGGATCATAAATAACGTTCCCCCCAGGGCAAGCAAAATTTTGACCTTATCGAATTCTTCCTTGACTTCTTTTTTAGCGTATGCTATTCCCTTATCAAACAGTTTCACCGGAATGACGGCGATCGCCAGGGTTTTAATAAATTTGCCCGTCCAACTCATTATTTATTGTTTTTAACAAGATTTTCCCGGAGAATATTATCCGCCATTTTGTCGGCTTCGTCCAATATTTTCTTTCGTGTTACACGTCCCTCTTCAGGAGCAAACAATATACCTATTGCAGTTCCGATCAAAGCCCCTGCAGCGATACCGCTCAATATCTTTATGTTTTTCATGCGTTTATTGGTTTATTTATTTAAAGGCTTAATTACTTATTGATCCGATTTTCGATCCGCAACAAAAATTCATTGGTTTCGAGATCAGCCTCTGCTCCATAGGTATTGATTGCGATTCCTTTTTCACCCGTTATGGTTTCCAACGCATACAGTATGGATGAATCCCCCGGGTCACTTTCACCTTCAAACCTGTATTGCTCCACCAGGAAGACCTCCCCGGAGGAAAATGACTTTTTTGATTTATTATTGAGCAGGCGGTTTCCTACTATTCTGAAATCATGGGAAAAGCCTTTTTCCTCAAGTTCAGCCATCACTTCGTTCATCGGTTTTAAATTATGTCTGGCCATTTTTTCGACTACCTTGTTTAATACCTCACAAAAGGATACCAAATAGGTGCCAAAATCCACATTTTGGGCAAAATCGGCTGATTAGTCACAATATTGGGATCTTTTCAGGGATTGTCCCCGGCCATTCCGGAATAGAAGTACACACCCTGTAGAATTTTTTCCAAGCTTTTAGGCTTTCAAAAGATAGGGAAATGACAACCTCCTATTTATAAGTTATTGATAATCTTTTGTTTAAGTTAAACAGGAATGGCGGGATCTTACTTTGGAAGCGATATTGCGTTAATGTTACCAACGATTTACTGCAAATGTTTATTCACTTAAAATATTAAAATTATGAATAGTATAAAAGTCTTGGCGGGCATGGTTGCGGGCATTGCGATAGGTGCTGTCCTCGGAGTGCTGACAGCTCCTGAAAGCGGGAATAAAACCCGGAAGAAACTGGATCAGGAAATGTCTAAACTCAGGGGAAACTTTAATAAGGCCATGAAGGAAAGCCTGGATACATTTAAAAGTTATATCCAACAGACAAGCAGTGAAATTTCAGCTGACATGAAGGGTAAAAAATTACATGAAGGTCAGACAGTAAAGGAAAATAAAGCTGAAAGCAGCTTTTAATTTCATATTTACATTTATTTAAATTTAAAATCATAAAAATATGGATGATTTAAGATTCAAAGGAAACTGGAATATTATAAAAGGTAAGTTGAAGCAGAAATATGGCGAGCTTACCGATGACGACCTTACCTATGGTGAAGGCAAGGCTGATGAAATGCTGGGAAGATTACAGAAAAAAACCGGCAAATCCAAAGACGAATTGAAAAGAGAAATTGAGAGCATGTAATGCTTTTTCCCCGGCCAGATAACGGTCGGGGATTTTTCTTTTTCAACCCTGATAGCCCCACTGTAATTAAGTGAAGATTAGTTTAAACGAGGCCATAGATAAAGTATTAGCCAAACTAGACAGCTGGCTGGAATTGTTAATCAGCATGCTGCCCAATATGGCCGTTGCTTTAATCCTGCTGGTCATCTTTGTTGTACTGGCAAAAGCGGGAACCCGGGTTTTTAAGAAGGTATTCTCCAAAGCCTCTCATAACAAATCACTTGAAGATCTTTTTTCATCGATCATTTATTATACCATTCTGGGAATTGGGATTTTTATTATCCTGGGTGTTCTTAGATTAGACAAGGCCGTTACTTCACTCCTGGCAGGGGTAGGTGTGGTGGGATTAGCCCTGGGTTTTGCATTTCAGGACATCACCGCCAATTTTATCTCCGGGGTCATCCTGGCCTTCCGTAAACCCTTTCATATAACCGATGTGGTGGTCGTAAATGACGTTATGGGAATCGTAAAAAGATCCAATCTGCGGGTCACAGTCATACAGACTTTTCAGGGACAGGAGGTTTATATTCCGAATAAGGATGTCCTTCAGAATCCCATCTATAATTATTCCATCCTCGGGAAAAGACGGATCGATCTCATGGTAGGTGTATCCTATGGCGAAAACCTCGAAATGGTAGAATCCCTTGTTACCGAAACCATTAAAAATCTGGAAGGTGTTATAGATCCGGACAATCTCATATTTGATTATTATGAATTTGGCTCCAGTTCGATCAATTTTAATATCCGGTTCTGGATTTCTTTTCCGGGTCAACCGGGTTTCCTGGCCATAAGGAACAGGGCAATCATAGAAATAAAAAAGGTTTTTGACGAGCATGATATCACCATCCCATTCCCGATCAGAACACTTGATTTTGGGATCAAAGGGGGCGAAAAATTGTCAGAAATGAAACTTTCCCTGGATAAATCGTCAATTAAGGAATAAAAAGGTGCCGGTGATTTGATCCGCAGTGGAATTGATCCGCCGTCAGTATGATCCAATTTACTGCCTTTTCAGGTCAGGTTATAATCTCAGGTCAGGTTATAATATATATCACTTCCTCGGGCACCAATCCTTTCCTGTCTATGCCAATCCCTGCATCTCCGCTGGGCAGGATTATTTCCCTTCCTGAAATTATCCTTTCCGGATCAAACTCAGAGAATTCTGCCACCTCCGTCGTCAGACCACTGCCTGTGGTCAGATCAGTACCCGTCGTCAGACCAGTGCCTGTGGTCAGACCGCTACCCGTCGTCAGACGACGTTCTCCTGGTTTATCCTTTGAGTATTGCATCTTCCCGTGTCAATCATATTGAAAAAAAGAGGCCCTGTGCAATTCGCAACAGGACCTCTGTAAACCGCGCTAAAGAACATCTCCACTATGCCGGGTGCTGTATGGATCATACCCGTAATGGGTATGTACTCTGTCAATAAAATCATAATCAGGATGCTGCGGCCAGTTATCCCTATCAAAGCCGGGTGCATCCTCGATGGTTTCCTTATCTATATCAAGTATGATACGGCCTTCCTTGTCGCTCGTATCAAAATTAAATGCTTCCAGAGGAATGGCGAACAGCTTCTCACCAAAGCCTAAAAAGCCTCCAAACGACATGACCGCATAGGCTACAGATCCGTCACGCCAGTCAATCATTAAATCCTTGATATCCCCGATCTTTTCGCCTTGAGGATTTTTCACGGAAGTTCCTTCAATGGAAGTAGCTGATAATAAATTCGGTGTCATAATTTTTAAATTTTAATTCTTGATAATTACTTTAATTGGAACAGAATACACAAATGCGTTGCCAAACCGCTCAACTGGAAAATTTCCACGTTTCAGGTAAATTGAATGGGGAAAAATGGTTTCACTTGGGGTGATCTCTACCCTTTTTTTACTTCTATTGGTTCCCGCATTTTCTGTGACTAAAACTTATTAAATTTTCAGAATAAAGGATTCTTCCGCAGGGAAAAATCAGGCAACTTTTAATTTTAATTGCCTGAAAAAGTAAGACTTAAGTAGTTAAACATTGTGAGATAAACGCCCGGACTATTTTATGAGGGGATGAAATTCAGTTACTTATCCCTGTTTTAAACTGGCATAGTATTACCGGGGTTACCCTGGCAGGGAGTCAGGTCATTAAAGCGATTAAGGTAAAGCTTATTGAACCCGAAAGTTTTTATAACCTGCGTGGGGTGAGACATAAAAAGGAGGACAGGTTAAAATCAGTAGGCTATTGTCTGAGGAAGAATTTCACAACCTGGAAAACTTTATTTGGATTTTCGCCGTCGTGTTCTGAAAGGGATCCTAGAACAAGACGGATGGAACTGGGAGGATCTGAAGAATGAAAAATATCAAACCCGCCTGGACTTGCCATGATCCCGTTCGATATCCTTCAGGGCAAGTCTAAAACAGTTGCATGAATCATGCCCGGATTGTGGATAATTGATCCCCGTGTGTACATTATTCTCCTCAAGTTTATGCATGAACCGGGAGCAATAAACCCTGGGAGCCCGTATTCGGGTTCTGTACGGTTTTTGAAAACGAAATAAATCAATGATCAAAACAAATTAAAAATTAGCATTATGGGTATACTGGAAATAATCCTGGCCATCTTTATTCCGCCACTTGCAGTTGCACTAAGGTATGGTTTGTCGAGTGCTTTCTGGATCAACCTCTTATTGACCATTCTGGGTCTGATCCCGGGGATTATCCATGCATTTTATGTACTCACCAAATAAATTTATGTACTCATCAAATAAATTATGGACGACAAGAAACTTGAAAAATTTGCGCGGTTTGGAATCGCGACAAAGGGATTTGTGTATATTCTGATCGGAGGTCTGGCAGCTTTGGCGGCATTCGGGGCAGGAGGACAGAAAACAGGCAGCAGTGGTGTCCTGGAATTTATTGCCGGACAACCATTCGGGCAGATCCTGCTGGTCATCACAGCGCTCGGCTTATTGGGATATTTATTCTGGAGATTTTACCAGGCTTTCAAGGACCCCGAAAACAAAGGGAATGATATGAAAGGATTGGCAAAGCGTGCAGGTTATTTTTTTAGCGGTGCATTCTATGGTTTTCTGGCCTTTACGGCCATTCAAATGGTAGTTGGAGCCGGTTCGGGATCTGGATCCGGAGGCGGACAGGAGACAGTGGTGGCTACTTTACTCAGTAAAACCTATGGACAGGTGCTGGTGGCATTACTGGGCGGAATATTCCTGATTAAAGCCATTCATCAGTTTTATCAGGCCTATTCAGAAAATTTTAAGAAGAAACTACGGCAATCAAAACTGGATGAAAAAGCCAGAAACCTTGTTTATAAATCCGGAAAAATTGGATTTACAGCCAGGGGTATTGTGATCGGCATTATTTCGTTTTTAACGTTCAGGGCGGCATTTACTGCAAACTCCAGCCAGGCAGGCGGTACAGATGATGCCTTTAGCTTTATTCAGAGTACTTTCGGGAGTGTTGTTTTCCTGCTGATCGCAGTAGGCCTGGTGGCTTACGGGGTATTCATGTTTATTAAAGCCAGGTATAGCGAAATACATATAAGCAGTAATCTCAGTTACACCTGATCAACCGATCAGTCATGTAATCAAGCGATAAATGAAAGAAAGGTGAAGGTAATCCGGGAGAAGTTGATTTTAGGAATTAGATCAATCTTTCTTCCCGGTGGGCCTGCCCGGTGAGCCCGGTCTTTTCAAATCAGCCTAAACATCAATTGCATATTTTTCCGATATCTTTTTCCTGTAGAAAGTCCTCGTAAGACCGGTTACAACGGCGAGTGTTACAGCCCAGCCAATGGCTTCGATCATCGAAACACCGGCATGGGCTGGATTTAAAGGAGGAGGATTTCCCCTGGCTTTTGTCCAGAGAAATTTGACCAGTGATTTTGTCGCCAAACCTACGGCCAGGGAACCCACTGTGAATAGGATATTTTTCTGTTTCTGATTCATGATTCTTGCGTTTTTTTATGATATGCTGAGCATAACTAGAATTTTTTCTTGGTTGAAAGATCAAAACAAGTGCCAGAGAAGGCCCTGCCGGTGGATCAGGAAAGTACTGCCCCATGGCTTGATGTTCCTGTGGCAAATAGGGAAAAACACTGCAAAAGTGTGGAAATTGATTCCCATACATGACTGAAAGAATGATGTTGTCCCGCCTGAATCAGGGGGTTTATCCGGGCATTTTATATAATTGGTGTGATTATTTCAGGAGAGTAAAGAATACATTTCATAATCACTCATGTCTATATCCATTCGCAGCCTATTTTACAGCCTGGTGGTTTTTGCCGCATTGGTGGTTTTTCTTTATTTCGGAGCCCCGGTATTGATCCCGCTGGCCATAGGCCTGCTGTTATCGTTTATTTTATACCCAGTATGTGTGAAGCTGGAAAGCTGGGGTTTCAACCGTATCCTTGCGGCAATAACAAGTATATTCATTGTGGCAGGGCCCATGGCGCTTGTTTTATACTTATTCTCCTCTGAAATTATCCGGATGATGAATGATTTCTCTGATTTTGGCCATAAACTGACCCTCCTCTCCCATGAGCTGGTTTATTTTCTCAACAAACATGTTTCATT
>JAGTVG010000531.1 GCA_018224645.1 Cyclobacteriaceae bacterium | reverse complement strand
TATCCTCAAAAATCAGGTACTGCCCACGGATACCAGCAAGAATCCCGGCGATCAGCGGGCACTTATCCAGGTTGATGCTTTTTACCTCCTCCGGATATTTTATGACGGGATATTCAAAAGTAAATATTTCATTTTCCAGGGGTAGTATGTAGGGGCTGAATGCGGAGGTCAGACTGGAGATAACTTTCTCCCTGACTTCATAGAGGTCGTGATTTTCATTTATTTCATTTTTCAGCATTCTCTGCCAAGGAGTTTTATCGATCAATTGTTTTTTCAGAAAAATTTCGATCATTCCGGCAAGATACCTGTAGGGTGTCAGGGCAATTTTCACGGCCTTCCAGGCACCCTGGTCGAGCCAGCGGGTCGGGATCTGGGTTGTCCTGGTAACTCCAACCTTGATGTCACTTGTCTGAGCAAGATAAATGATATGGGGCTTATTATGGTTTTCATCCTCCCATGCTGCATCACGCCCTTTCCCCTCATGCGCCAGGCATAATTCAGGCCGCAGGATACATTCGGAATTAAGCGGGGAGCTTATAAAACAGGGATAGCAGAAGCCTTCCCCGTATATCTTTTTGATCCGTCTTCCACAGACAATGCAATGAATGATGCCTTTATACCGTATGGATATCTTTTGCCCCACCAGGGCATTCATGAAAATTTCATTTCCGCCGAGTTTCAAAAAATAATGAACTGGCTTATCAGGTTCAATTCTCATTTTGGACAGGTTTCCACGGTATTCCATTCCGGTAAAGCTTAGAGATTTATTGTTTCAGTATTATTCAAACAAGATTTCTAACCTTCTCTGGCAACAAAGTTTCTCTAACAGTAAAAGTGTAAATAACATGATTTTTGTTTTCAGCCTAGCAGGCATTTATCATACATAACATAAATTTAAAATTGAATTAATCATCTGGCAACATTATGGTGTTAAACTTGCTAAAACCCTTTTATGCAGAAGGTAAATCCGATATATTTTGCCGGCCTGGCTTATGTTCAGATCACCAGCTTGCCGCCAGTTCAATGTAAATTCCTTGATGAACGCCTTCCAGAAATTTACAGAATAGGGCTTACGATCGATGGTGAAAAACTGGAGGATTGTATCCGTTATGAGGAATATGAACACTGGTATCAACTGATCAATCCCCAATATTTCATAAATTATTTCGAAAGTCAGAGCTGAGCTGTAATCATCCGTGATTTTCTTGTTATTCAATGAATAAACTGCCAACTTTATTCATAAGAAATCAAAATACCTGAAAAATGAAAATCGGAGTCCTATTATCTGGAAACGGTGTATATGATGGTTCCGAAATTCAGGAAGCTGTTTTCACCCTGCTTGCCATTGATGAATTGAATGGCGAATCGGTTTGTATGGCGCCTGATGTGGAACAACACCATGTATTAAATCATATCACCGGGGACGAAATGGCGGAAAAGCGCAATGTACTGATAGAATCGGCCCGGATTGCCAGGGGTAATATAAGAGACCTGGCGGAAGTTAAATCGGAGGATCTGGATGCCCTTGTATTACCCGGAGGCTTTGGGGCTGCAAAAAACCTGACAAAATGGGCTTTTTCAGGTCCGGATGGAGAAATTCTGCCGGAAGTAAGGAGCCTGATCAACGAAATGGTGTTGCATGGTAAACCGGTTTGCGGACTCTGCATGGGTCCGACCGTCATTGCCAAAGCCCTCGAGGACACATCCGTCCATCCGGATTTAACGATCGGGACAACTGAAGAAGCGTCTCCTTATGAAATTGATGCCATCAATGCCGGGATCAATAAAACGGGATCGCACGCTGTGATGAAAAAGGTAACGGAAATCCTCATCGACAGGAAAAATAAAATTGTTACGGCACCGTGTTATATGATGGAAGCCTCGATCTCAGAGATCAGAAATAATGTCAGGATGGCAATTGAGGCAACATTTTCACTCATTAAAACGGAGCGGCAGAAAGCCTAATCCCGATCAGAATTTTGAAAAACAATCTGGATATAATTTATGAAGACAATCACCTGCTGATTGTCAATAAGGCCAGCGGTATGCTGGTACAGGATGATCATACATCTGATAAAACCCTTCTTGATCTGGGGAAGGATTATATAAAAAATACATGTGGGAAGCCTGGAAGTGTGTTTCTGGGGCTTGTGCACCGCCTGGATCGGCCTGCCAGCGGCCTGGTCGTACTCGCCAGGACCTCCAAAGCCCTGACCAGGATGAATGAACAATTCAGGAATAAAACGATCGATAAAATATACTGGGTGATTACAGGTAAAATGCCTCCTGCCATGGAAGGTAAGCTGACGCACTGGCTGATAAAAAATCATCAGAAGAATATTGTTAAAGCATTTTTAAGGGAGAAGGAGGGAAGCATCAAGGCTGAACTGGAATACAGGATCCTGGGAAATATAAAATCATATTTTCTATTGGAAGTAAAGCTGATCACCGGCAGATTCCATCAGATCCGCACTCAATTTTCAGCGGCCGGTTGTCCTGTTGTCGGTGATGTTAAGTACGGATATCAATCCCCCAATCCGGATAAATCGATCTGCCTTCATGCCCGGAAACTTTTGTTTTTACATCCCGTGAAAAGGGAAAAAATTGACCTGTCAGCTCCATTGCCATCAACCCATGGATGGGATTTTTTCAAAGATTATGAGACGGAAGATTCATCTGGTCAATAGGACAGGGAATCAGATTCAGTCACCTGGATGCCGGATTATTGATTATCTGCAATTCCTTCAGCCAACAGAACGACTTTATTATTTTTCACCTCGACAACACCGCCTAGGATAAGGATCTCATGGATATCATTTTTTATCCTGTATACCACTTTACCTTTCTCCAGGGTGGAAATGAGCGCCGCATGATTATTCAATACCTGAAAATTTCCTTTTGAGCCGGGGAAGGTAGCCGAATCGACCTGACCTTCAAAAACTTTTTTATCCGGGGTATAAATTTCAAGTAGCATGAACGGTTTATTTTGCTTCGGCAATCAATCTCTCACCTTTTTCAATGGCATTTTCAATGTTACCTACCATATTGAATGCCGTTTCCGGAAGATGATCCAGTTCACCATCGATGATCATGTTGAATCCCCTAATGGTATCTTTAATATCCACCAATACACCCGGCGTACCCGTAAATTGTTCTGCTACATGGAATGGCTGGGATAAAAACCGCTGAACCCGTCTTGCTCTGTGTACAACCTCCTTGTCTTCATCAGAAAGTTCGTCCATGCCCAGGATGGCGATAATGTCCTGTAATTCTTTATACCGCTGCAGGATTTCCTTTACACGGATGGCCGTATTATAATGTTCATCACCGAGTACTTCCGCATTCAGGATCCGCGATGTTGAATCGAGAGGATCCACAGCCGGATAGATTCCAAGCTCGGATATTTTCCTGGACAATACGGTGGTGGCATCGAGGTGTGAAAAAGTGGTGGCTGGGGCCGGGTCAGTGAGGTCGTCTGCCGGAACATAAACAGCCTGCACCGAAGTGATGGACCCTCTTTTGGTGGAAGTGATCCGTTCCTGCATTTCACCCATCTCTGAAGCAAGGGTTGGCTGATATCCAACGGCAGAAGGCATTCGCCCGAGCAGGGCAGATACTTCTGATCCTGCCTGGGTAAAACGGAAAATATTATCGATAAAGAATAAAATATCTCTTCCTTTTCCGGTTCCGTCACCATCCCTGAAATGTTCCGCGACCGTAAGTCCTGATAACGCCACCCGGGCGCGGGCTCCGGGAGGTTCATTCATCTGTCCAAAAACAAGCGTAGCCTGGGATTGCTTTACAACCTCCTTATCGACTGTTGATAAATCCCACTTGCCTTCTTCCATACCCTTTTTGAAAGCCTTACCGTATCTGATAACGCCCGATTCAATCATTTCCCGCAAAAGGTCATTCCCTTCCCTTGTTCTTTCACCTACTCCTGCAAACACGGATAAGCCTGAATAGGCCTTGGCAATGTTATTGATAAGCTCCATGATGATGACGGTTTTGCCTACACCCGCACCACCGAATAATCCGATCTTTCCTCCCTTGGAATAGGGCTCCAGCAGGTCAATCACTTTTATTCCTGTATAAAGGACTTCACTGGATGTAGATAAATCCTCAAATTTTGGCGCTGACCGGTGGATCGGCAACCGTGTGTCGCTTTTAGGCTGGGGCATTCCATCAATGGCCTCCCCCACAACATTAAACAGCCTTCCCCTGATTTCTTCCCCGGTTGGCATGGTGATCGGGCCCTCAAGATGCACGACATCTGTTCCCCTCATCAATCCTTCTGTGCCATCCATGGCTACGGTGCGGATCCGGTCATCTCCCAGATGTTGCTGGCATTCTAGTATGATCTTTTCCCCGTTGGGTTTTGTAACTTCCAGTGCATCATAAATTTTTGGTAACTTGGGACCTTCCTGATCAAAGCTGACATCAACCACAGGACCGATTACCTGGGTGACTTTACCAATATTTGCCATGATGAATTTTTGTGAATTTCCTTGCTTAAAAAATCGTTGCCCAAAACTACTTTGAAAAACCAATTTTGCCAAAGTTTAAAACAAATAAATAGAACGGGTGTCCGGGCCATCAGACTTTCAGGATTATCCTGAATGTAGTGCCGGCATCGGGTTCTGAGGATTTAATATAGATTTTCCCCTGGTGGTAATTTTCAATGATCCTTTTTACCAGGGTAAGTCCTAAACCCCAACCTCTGGATTTGGTGGTATACCCGGGCAGGAAAACATCCCTGAGTTTTGATTTTGGAATGCCTTTTCCCGTATCGGAAAGATCGATCATCACATTACCATCCGGCGCTTTCCGGATGTCGATGCCAATGACACCTTCTCCAGCCATTGCATCCACCGCATTTTTACAGAGATTCTCTATTACCCAGTCAAACAGGGGTTTATTGATTTTGGCCCGGATATCCACCGGAAGGGCATGTACCTTGAACACCACTTTTGAGGAGATCCGTTTCTGAAGGTAACTCACCGTGTTTTTTACAGCCTGGTGAATATCCTCGTAATTCAGAAGCGGTGTTGATCCGATATTGGAAAACCTGGAAGTGATCATTTCAAGACGGGCAACATCTTTTTCAAGTTCCTGGATCAATTCCGGATCCTTCACTCTTTCAACCGTTTTAAAATATTCGAGCCATGCCATCAGGGAGGAAATGGGCGTGCCGAGTTGATGAGCTGTTTCCTTGGCCAGCCCTACCCAGATTCTGTTTTGTTCAGCCGTTTTCGAATAATTGAAGGCAAGATAGGCCAGGAGCCCGAAAATAGAGATGATGGAAAGTTGTACATAAGGATAATAACGTAACTGGTCAAGCAGCCTTGAATTCTTATAATAAACATAATTATTGCTACCCTCATCTTCAAAACGGATAAGTATAGGCTCGTGTTCTTCCTTCATGATCTCCAGTTTTTCCCTCAGGAGTTCCTGTTTTTCGATTTCCGTGAGGGAAGCTTTCAGGTTCAGGTTCCGGTGATCGAGGGGATTCCCGCCGCCGTCAGTAAGAATGACTGGAATGGAATTATTGGGAACAATAATTTCCTGAAAGATAAAGCCTAAATTCTGATTGTCTTTCTGATTGGCATTATATTCCAGAGTTTTTGCATAAAGTTCGATTAATCTCTTTTCTCTTTCCTTGAGTTGGGAGACAAGCCTGTTGGTATAAAATATGGAGGCCAGGCCAATGATAAGGGCTACAAATAAAATAATCCATTTGTATTTCGATTTGTTCCTGTAAAGATCGAATGCCCTGGGATATGTAAATGGATTATTAATCATATCATCATTAAAAACGTCAGGGGAATATAATAAATTTCACTTCAACCGAATGCGTCTCAATTTTTCATAAACAGCCATTTACCCAGGATCCGGTAATTGACTTTGGCCCCATGCATCAGGATCCCGATCCGGTAAATTCTGCTGGCCACCCAGGTTGACAAAATAAAACCCAGGATCAGCAGAAACATCGACAGCATCACTTCCCAGAAAGGTACGCCAAACGGTATCCGCATCATCATCGTGATTGGAGATGTCAGCGGGATCATGGATAACCAGAACGCAAAATTCCCATCAGGTTCTCTCAGGACTGCACTCAATACGATCAGCGAAAATATCAGCGGAATGGTGATGGGCAATTGAAACTGCTGGGCATCCGTATCATTGTCGACTGCCGATCCCACAGCGGCAAACAGGGACCCATACAGCAGATAGGCGCCAAGGAAATAAAACAGGAATGCAAACAGCAACAGGGGGATATCAATGGTTTCCAGTGAATTGAATATTTCAGCCACAAGCTCAGCGTTTTCATCCTGGGCCTCATTCATATGGGCTCCAGCCACGATAGTTTCATTCCGGTTGATATTAAAATAGGATCCCACCACCGAAGTGATCCCGAATCCCAGGAATATCCAGATCAGGAATTGGGTTAACCCGACAGCACCTACGCCAATTATTTTACCCATCATTAACTGGAATGGCCTTACCGATGAGACAATGATCTCGATGATCCGGCTCGATTTTTCCTCAATCACCCCACGCAGGATCTGAATCCCATAAATAAAAATAAAAAAATAGATCATGATTGCCGCAATATAGCCGATCACAGTGGCTACACCGGCACTGCCTGCTTTTTCACCTGCATCGGTCATGTTTATGGTATCGATGGAAACATCCGCTTTCAATCCTTCCAGGGTTTCCCTGTCAATGGAAGAACGGACAAGTTTCATTTCTTCGATATTGTTTTTCAGTACCCTTTCCAGGCTTCCTATGACATCAATGCTTGGATTTGTCTCCGAAAAAAAAGTGATGCCCCTGGGATTATCGATATCAATGGGAGGAATATACAGGAGGCCATAGGTATTGTTATCTGTAAGCTTCTTTTTAGCTTCAGCAATATCCAGGTTGATGTAATTAAAGTTCAACGATTCGTTCTCCGGGAATTTATCAACGAAAAATCCGGACTCATCCACCACATCGATGGTTCGCTGTTCTGTATCCCTGGTGGCCAGCCAGATCGGTATAGCCCATAAACTGGCAATCAACAAAGGTCCGATGATCGACATGATGATAAATGATTTTTTACGGACCCTCGTCAAATACTCCCGTTGTATAACCAGCAAGATCTTATTCATTTCTAATCGTATTTACCTGGCTGATGAAAATTTCATTCATACTGGGAACCTGTTCAATAAATGAATGTACTTCAACTTTCTGAATTAATACTGAAAGAAGCGTATTCCGGCTTTTTCCATTGTTGATCTGAATAACCGACCTGTAAAAATTATCTTCCAACCGATCCTTTTGAATCACGGAAAAGTTCCGGTCCAGGTCTCCAAAATCATTCCGGTGCTCAATAACGAACGTATCACTTTTATATTTTTGTTTTATATCCTGTTTTGATCCATCCAGGATGACCCTTGATTTATGGATCAGGGCAATAAAATCGCAGAGTTCTTCGACTGATTCCATCCGGTGGGTAGAAAATATGATGGTACTTCCCTTTTTCTTCAGCTCGAGGATCTCATCCTTGATCAAATTGGCATTGATTGGATCGAATCCGGAAAAGGGTTCATCCAGTATGATAAGCCTGGGTTCATGTAAAATGGTAGAAATAAACTGGACCTTCTGCTGCATGCCTTTTGACAGGTCTTCAATCCTTTTATTCCACCACGAAAGGATATCAAATTTATCCATCCAGTATTTGATCCTTTCCTTCGCATCATGAGAGGAAAGCCCTTTCAGTCTTGCCAGGTAAATCATATGTTCACCAACCTTCATTTTTTTATACAATCCCCTTTCTTCAGGTAAATATCCGATGAAGCTGATATCATCGGGTTTCATTTTCCTGTTCTCAAAAAATATTTCCCCTTCATCTGCAAATATGATCTGGGTTATGATCCTGATAAGTGTGGTTTTTCCGGCGCCGTTGGGTCCAAGAAGTCCAAAAATCGATTCCCGTGGAACACGGATGTTTATGTTTTTTAATGCCCAGAAATTGCCGAAACACTTGGAAATGCCTTCAGTAAATAGTAATTCCACGGATTAAATTAAAAATGTTAGATTATTGGGGCTAATATAAAAACTTTATGATGCAGATATACTATTTCGATTCTACAAATTTGATCTGGCCTACTGCAACATCCAGGTCAAAAGAAAGTATGTTGGGCGCATTTTCAGCGTAGGATTCGCTGATATAAACATGGTTGTCTTTTTTCCTGAATTTTTTTGGAAGTTTTACATGGCAGAGTGGTGAATTATGGATGTTGATGATCACCGGGATATCCTGGGATGCCGGCAGACCGATGATCAGATTTCCAGCTCCTACACTTGCAAAGACATAACTTTTCTCAGCCAGGGCACCGGAATAATCCAGCAATAAAGCGCCAAAGTTCACATCAGCGATCACAGTGTATGCGCGTGCATGGTTCATTTTATTCACCGTCAGGGAACCTAGATCGACTTTAACGTAAAAACTATCCATTTCCACCAGGTTACTTTTTCCTTCCATATAGCTCACATTGACATTTGCACTGCCGGTATTGATTTTCAAACGTTCAATCGGCAGATCGGAAAGATCAACGGATGCATCGCCAATGGCATAATTCAGAAGTAACTTCATTGGTTTTTCTTTGGAAAGATAAAGATCCCAATGATTATCGGTGCTGCCGGATGTTTTGAAAAATTTATCGGTGAGGGACATTTCAGCAGAACCTGATGAATTGTCAAGATTGATCACCAGGTTTTCGACCCTGTCATTTATTGCCGTGGTGGAATAGATGGTTGGTTCATGATTGTATTCAAATCCAAAAACATTCACAAGATTTGGATTTACCGTAGGTTTAATGCAACAGGAATTGGAAGTGGCCTTGAGAATGATATTTACCCTGTCAAAATCCCCGTTTTCCAGGGTATAAAATCTTTTTACCTGGCCATAAAGTCCTGAGAAAACAGTAAAAAATATGGATAACAGCAATATTCCCCTCAACATACGCAGTAAGAACGATGAAAACCTTCAATAGGTTGCATGAAACTGATTATTTCGGAAATTCAGCTTTACAGGCTGGTAATCAGGACATTTTCCAATTAGAAAAATTCTTTCATTTTTTCAAAGAATCCTTTCTCGCTGGCTTCAGGATTCGGCTGGAAATTAGGGGAATCTTTAAGTGATTCAAGTTTTGCACGTTCTTCGCTTGTGAGGGTTTTGGGCGTCCATACATTGACATAGATCAACTGATCTCCTTTTTCATAACCATCGAGATCCTTAATCCCTTTCCCGCGTAATCTCAGGATCTTTCCGCTTTGTGTTCCCGGATCAAGTTTAATTTTCACTTTCCCGTCGATGGTTGGAACCTCGAGGTCTGTTCCCAGGGATGCATCGATAAAACTGATGTATTGGTCGTAGATCAGGTTATTCCCATCCCTCTTTAAATATTTATGTTCGATTTCTTCGATGATGATCAGGAGATCGCCAGGATGGCTGCCGCCAGGGGCCATATTCCCCTTTCCTGACATGGACAGCTGCATGCCGTCTGAAACGCCGGCAGGAATTTTAATGCTGATGACCTCTTCCCTGGGTTCGAGCCCGGTATTGTCCACACTGCCCGGTTTATTATCAATTACCTTACCGGATCCGTGGCATGAATAGCAGGTAGTAGAAGATACCATTTGTCCAAGCATGGTATTGACCACTTTTCTGATCTGGCCTGACCCATGACACTTAGGACAGTTTTTGAAAGTTACGCCATCAGCAAGCACAAGTCGTTTTACCTTAATCTTTTTTTCGACTCCGTTGGATATTTCTTCGAGATTGAGCTTCAGTTTGATCCTGAGATTGCTACCCCGTCGGCCCATCCCGGACCGGCCTCCTCCCGCTCCGCCAAAGAAACTTTCAAAAGCTGAACCTCCGAAAATATCGCCGAATTGTGAAAAAATATCTTCCATGGACATGCCGCCCCCGCTGAATCCCCCGCCCCGCATACCGGAATGACCGAACCGGTCGTATTGTGCGCGCTTTTCCGCATTGCTTAATACCTCGTAAGCTTCGGCTGCTTCCTTGAATTTATCTTCCGCATCAACATTTCCCGGGTTCTTGTCAGGATGGAATTTGATGGCAATCTTCCGGTAAGCCTTCTTTATTTCATCTGTGGAGGAATTTCTATCTACACCAAGTATTTCGTAGTAATCTCTTTTTGACATTATTTTATGCTCCTATAACAACTTTTGCAAATCGAATCACCTTGTCATTAAGATAATAACCTTTCTCAACTGTATCGACGACCTTTCCTTTTAGATTTTCTTCAGGTACCGGGATTTGTGTGATCGCATCATGGATTTCAGTATCAAAGGAATCTCCCGGTTTTGATTCCATGGGTTTCAATCCTTTTTTTTCTGTTACATTCTTCAGTTTATTGAAGATCAGCACGATTCCTTCCTTTACGGCTTGAATATCCATGTCGTTTTCTTCCAGGGCCTTTATGGCTCTTTCAAAATCATCAATTACAGGGAGCAATTCAACCATCAACTCCTCATTAGCGGTACTGACCAGTTCAAACTTTTCCCTTGACGTCCTCCTCCGGTAATTTTCAAACTCGGAGTAGATCCTTAAATATTTATCTTTTAATTCCCCTATTTCGGATTTCAGCTTTTCTATTTCCTTGCCATCATGTTTCTGGGCTTTCTTCGACCTGGAGAATTTTTCTCCTTTTCCCTGGTCGGTTGCTTCGGATGATTTATGGTCCTCAACTTTCTTATTTTCACTCATTATTTCTTTTTCCATATCTTTTGACATAGTTCACCTCTTTAAAAGCTGCAAAGGTAATCAACAACTACTTTGCCAACCTCAAAAATATGACATATTGGCATTTTTATTCATTCAGCAGGATCCATAACTGATCTTTTAATCTGGTGAGTCCTTCCTGGCTGACAGATGAAATAAAGAGGAAAGGAATTCCCCCCGGGATTTCCTTTTCCAGCTCCAGTTTCAGTTCATCATCAAGAAGATCCGATTTTGAAATGACCAGCAGCCGCTTTTTATCCATCAGTTCAGGATTGTATTTTTCAAGCTCTGAAAGAAGAATATGATACTCCCTGGATATATTTTCAGTGTCTGCAGGTATCAGGAAAAGCAGAACAGCATTCCTTTCGATATGTCGGAGGAACCTGTGGCCCAATCCCTTCCCCCGGGATGCACCTTCAATGATTCCGGGGATATCGGCCATTATGAATGACCTGTAATCCCGGTAGGAAACGACCCCGAGGTTGGGAGTCAGTGTTGTAAAAGGATAGTCGGCGATCTTTGGTTTTGCAGCGGATAATACCGACAGCAGGGTTGACTTCCCCGCATTTGGAAACCCAACCAGTCCCACGTCAGCCAGGACCTTAAGTTCCAGGATGATGGTTTGTTCAATACCTGGTTCACCGGGCTGTGCATAATGTGGGGATTGATTGGTCGATGTTTTGAAATGCGTATTGCCTAATCCGCCCTTACCGCCAGGTGTAATGATGATTTCCTGCCCGTCCTCAATTATTTCATTGATGAATTGATTCGTATCGGCATTCCTGGCGACAGTGCCGAGAGGAACCTCCAGAACCTCATCCATTCCATCCGCACCTGTCCTGTTGGCGCCTTCTCCATTTTTACCCCGGCCGGCTATTACATGTTTCCTGTATTTCAGATGAAGGAGCGTCCATAACTGTTTATTGCCCCTGAGTATGACATGTCCGCCTCTGCCTCCATCGCCGCCATCCGGCCCGCCCTTCGGAACAAATTTTTCCCGCCTGAAGTGGGCGGAACCTGCACCGCCATTTCCGGAATGTGTGAAAATTTTTACATAATCTATGAAATTGGAAGTCATTCAACCATGTTAACTGGCAAATTATCAATTACCCTGCAGATATCCTTAAAAATTTCATCCAATGAACCGACACCTTTTATTTTGTAGAATTTATTCTGTGCCTGGTAATATTCAGCGACAGGTAAGGTCTCTTCCCTATAAACCCGGATCCGGTTATTGATTTTTTCTACATCCTGGTCATCCGTTCTTCCCGAACTTTGACCACGAAGCAGTATCCGTTTTTTAAGTTCCTCCTCATCCACATCCAGAATAATCATACCGGAAATGGCTTGTCCCATATTTTCCAGTAATATATCCAATGCTTTCGCCTGCATGACCGTTCTCGGAAAACCATCGAAAATAAATCCGGGGCTTTCCGGCTCATTCATGATTTTGAATTCAACCATCCTGATCACCACTTCATCCGGAACAAGGTTTCCTTCATCCATATATTTCTGTGCAAGTTTCCCAAGTTCCGTCCCTTCGCTTAAATGTTTTCTGAAAAGATCCCCCGTTGATAAATGGGACAACTTGTATTTATCGATTATTTTTTCACTTTGTGTGCCTTTACCGGCACCTGGAGGTCCAAAAAGTACAATATTGAGCATCATGATTAAAAAATTATTTTTTTATAAAAACGTCTTTGAGATTTCTTCCAAAACCCTGATAATCCAATCCGTATCCGACAATAAATTCATTCGGAATTTCAAACCCGACATAACGGATATCGGTTTTCTTTTTAAATGATTCAGGTTTTATAAACAAGGCAACCACTTCAATTGATGCCGCGCCAAGATCCTGTAAGGCCTCTAGCGTATGCTGCAAAGTTAATCCCGTATCAATAATATCCTCAAGAATGATAATATTTCTGTTGAAAATTGTGTGGTTCAGGCCGATCAACTCCCTTACATGTCCGGAACTGGAGATCTCAGGATAGGAGGATAATTTTATAAAGGATACTTCGGCTGGAATTTTCAATTCCCTGAACAGATCGGCCGCAAAAATGAATGCACCATTCAGGATCACCAGGAATAAAGGATCACGGTTCTCATAATCGCGTGTTAGTTTTTTCCCCAGTTTTTTCACAGCATGTTTGATTTCCTCTTCTTTTTTATACGGTTTGAATTCTAGATCCAGGATTTTCATTGAACAGGTAGATTTTTGTCTTTAAATATAATCGAATGAGTTTTAATAAAAAAAATGGCTGTGCCCGGACTGCCGACAACAAGTAGGAGGCAATCCTGAACAGAATCATCCTGAATGATTTCAGGCCGGACAGCCCATTGATCCGTATTTTTGTTCATATGGGAGATCATGAAATCCTTCATAAGTCCCTCATTCCTTCAAGAGGAAAAAAACCGCACATAGTTTTTTTAATAATCCGAGATTCATATCATGTATTTTTTTTGGATTATGGTAAAATTGAATAACTTCACAAAATTTTAAATTTTTCCATAAAAAATTACATTATTTAAAGAAATATAACTATATTAATTATTTAAGCACGGTAAATTGTCACTTCATATTTTAACAGAACAGAATTCGATCGTCAATAATTTCATTGCCGAATTAAGGGATAAAAGGCTTCAGAAGGATGGTATGCGATTCAGGTGGAACATGGAAAGGACAGGAGAGATCATGGCCTATGAAATATCCAAACACTTTGAATATGAACAAAAATCAATAGAAACCCAACTGGGTACTTCAGGCATGGCCCTTGTCAAGGACCTTCCCTATATCATCACCATTCTGCGTGCTGGTATCCCATTTTATAAGGGTTTCATCAATATTTTTGACCAATCGGAAAGTGGGTTTATTGGCGCATTCAGATCTGATCAGGATGAAAACAATCAATTTGAGATAGAAATGGGTTATACAGCCATTGGCGACGTGAACAAAAGGAAGGTGATACTGGTTGACCCAATGGTTGCCACCGGGAAATCCATTTTGAAAGCCGTGAATTATATTATGAAATACGGGCAACCGGCCAAAATATATGTTGCAGCCCTGATAGGGGCCAGGGAGGGATACGAATATCTGAAAAATAACCTTAAGATGCCTGTTGAATACTGGTTTGGTGATCTGGATGATGAACTTAATGATAAATCATACATTGTTCCCGGGTTGGGCGATGCCGGAGACCTTTGTTTTGGAGAAAAATTATAGCGTTCAAGATCACTTGAAGAGCATATGTTGCTGAGCATTTTAATTCTTTTTATCGGGTTGGCGGCACTCATTCTGGGGGGTGACTTTCTTGTGAAGGGTTCATCCAGTATCGCCTTGAGATTAAAAATATCCCCTCTCGTTGTCGGGTTGACCGTCGTTGCTTTTGGTACCTCCGTCCCGGAATTGCTCATCAGCGTTAAATCGGCCTTAGCCGGAAGCCCGGACCTGGCGATGGGGAATGTGATCGGCTCAAACATATGCAATCTCGCCATGATCCTGGGAATTTCTGCCATCATTTCACCGATATACGTTCAGAAAAACAGCCTCACGATTGACTGGCCGATGACCATGGGCAGTTCGTTGCTGTTATACCTGTTGGTCAGGGAAGGATTTGTTGATTCCTATGAAGGGATACTTTTCATAAGTATTCTGGTTATCTATGTTGTTTTCATTGTCCGTAAATCAAGAAGGGACATGAAAGTGGTCAGAAACCTCGAACAGGAATTCGATCTGCCCAAAACCCAGCACACCCTTTTAAAGGATTTATCGTATATTCTTTTAGGATCTGCGGGTTTGTATTTCGGGGCAGAATGGTTTGTGGGAAGTGCGCAGGAATTTGCCAGGCAATTGGGAATTGAGGAAAGGGTAATTGGCATTACGGTATTGGCTATCGGAACGAGTTTACCCGAATTAATTACTTCGACTGTGGCTTCTTTTAAGAAGGAAACAGATCTGGCGCTGGGTAACCTGATGGGATCAAATATCTTTAATATCTTATCGATCCTAGGCATTACAAGTATCATAAAGGAGATCCGGGTGAGTGATGTAATTTTAAATACTGACATAATCTGGATGTTGGGCGTTACGCTGGTTGTGTTGCCGCTCATGCTCACCAGAAGAAAGGTGGGGCGGGTAGATGGATTGATTCTTTTATTAATTTATATATTTTACACGTATACGGTCGTATGGTAGAAACGATTTTGTCAGGATTAGCAAAATATCTGACAGTATACCTGATCAGCATGCTGAAGTTTGTAGGAGGCCCCACTTTAGGGGCCGCCGTGGGTCTGACCTTCCTTGAAACGGTGATCCTGACGATCCTCGGGATGATGACAACCGTACTTGTAATTTCTTTATTTGGACATTCTTTTCGTGAATGGCTCAACAGAATATTCAGAAGAGACAAAAAACTATTTACAAAACGAAACCGCAAATTCGTGGTCTTCTGGAAAAGATACGGACTTTTCGGCGTGTCCTTTCTGACACCGGTCATATTTTCGCCCATTCTCGGAACCCTGCTGGTGCATGCTTTCGGGGGTTCAACGAGGAAAATACTGGGTTATATGCTGATCAGTGCTGTATTCTGGTCATTTGCCCTTTCAAAATTCTTTCAATTTATCCCGCAAATTATCCAGCCCTGAAAAGACCATTAGGCATAACCGATTTCAGTAAACCACAGTTTCAAAGAAACATATCATCAAGGAAGTGTTAAATTTGTAAAAATATTAATCAGAAATGGATCTGGATAAAATCATTGAAAATAAAGGATATATTGATCTGCCGGTCGATTCGGGCATTGACCTTCCCGGGGAAATAAACAGGCTTAAAAGATCAAAAAATGCCGTAATACTGGGGCATTATTATATCAACCCCGAACTGCAGGATATTTCGGATTTTGTTGGCGACAGCCTTGGACTTTCGCAGCAGGCAAAGGAAGCAAATGCAGATATCATCGTATTTCTGGGCGTTCATTTTATGGCGGAAACAGCCAAGATCCTTAATCCGCGGACCAAAGTCCTGATACCGGATATTCTGGCATCATGCTCATTGGCCGAAAGTGCCCCATCGGATGCTTTCTCGGAATTCAAGAATCAATATCCGGACCATAAGGTGATCAGCTATATCAATTGTACGGCTGAAATAAAAACCCTTTCCGATGTGATCTGTACTTCATCAAATGCCGTTAAAATCGTGGAAAGTTTTCATCCGGATGAAAAACTGATATTCGCACCGGATAAGAACCTGGGCAATTACATCAATAATCTTACCGGAAGGAATATGGTCCTCTGGGATGGTGCATGTATGGTTCATGAAAAATATTCCCTGGAAAAGATACTGATCCTCAGGGAGAAATATCCGGATGCAAAATTTATTGCCCATCCCGAATGTGAAAAGCCATTGCTCCTCATCGCTGATTTTATTGGTTCAACAACCGCATTGCTGAAATATACCCTTGAGGATCCTGCTAAAAGGTTTATCGTAGCAACGGAGAGCGGTATCCTGCATCAGATGAAAAAATCCTCACCGGACAAAATTTTCATTCCGGCCCCTTCGATTGATGCCACATGCGGTTGTAACGATTGCAGTTACATGAAATTAAACACACTTGAAAAGTTGTACTTAACTTTACAATACGAAAAACCAGAAGTAACTTTAAGCCTGGAAGTAATGGAAAAAGCCAGAAAGCCGATCGAACGGATGCTTGAAATTTCGAAAAAATAAAGGCTTAATTTTTTAATAAATTCTTGAAAAGATACCAATCAGATTATTTAGTTATTGGTGCTGGAGTAGCAGGACTCAATTTTGCACTGCAGATCGCCCGGTATGGTCATGTAAATGTTATCTCAAAATCAACTTTGGGGGAAACAAATACAAATTACGCCCAGGGAGGGATCGCTTCCGTATTTAAGGAATACGACAGCATTGAATCACATGTTTCGGATACCCACATTGCGGGAGCAGGGCTCTGTCATAACGATGCCGTGGGGATCATGGTGAATGAAGGTCCTGAGCGTATTAGGGACCTGATTTCCTGGGGTGTGAAATTCACTCAAAAGGAAAACACTGTGGAATACGATCTGGCGAGGGAAGGAGGACACTCCGTGAACCGGATCTTTCATGTGAAGGATTTTACCGGGGCGGAGGTTCAACGCGTATTACTTGAAAGAATTAAACAGGAACCGAACATAACAGTTTTCGAGGATCATTATGCCATAGAACTGATCACCGAACATCATGTAAGGGGGAACCTGCAGGCCGCCTTCAATATCTGTTTTGGTGCATATATTTTTTCCAAGAAGGACAGGGAAGTATTTATCTTCAATGCAAACTATACCATTCTCGCTACCGGTGGTGCTTCCAGGGTTTATAAATATTCCACCAATCCGGAAAGTGCAACGGGGGATGGGGTGGCGATGGCCTACCGTGCAGGTGTCAGAATTGCCAACATGGAGTTCATCCAGTTTCATCCCACGGCACTTTTTCAACCCGGGAACAGGCTTTTCCTGATCTCCGAAGCCTTGCGCGGTCATGGCGGGGTCCTGAGAAACCTTGGCGGGGAAGCATTTACAAAAAATTACGATCCCAGGGGTGATCTTGCGCCAAGGGATATTGTTTCAAGGGCCATTGATTCCGAAATGAAAAAAAGAAGGGAGGATCATGTTTGGCTTGATATGACCCATATCAATGCCGATGATCTCCGTTTCCGGTTCCCAAAGATCTACAGTCATTGTTTTGAAGAGATACACCTGGATATTACACGTGAACCGATCCCGGTGGTACCTGCAGCCCATTACCTCTGTGGTGGTATCATGACATCCCTGAATAGACAGACAAGCATGCAG
>JAGTVG010000530.1 GCA_018224645.1 Cyclobacteriaceae bacterium | reverse complement strand
TCGTAACCGATCACCTTCATTCCAAGGGATCCGGCCGCATTGGCCACCAGCCGGCCGATAGCCCCAAGACCGAGGATCCCGAGGGTTTTGCCCTGGATTTCCGGTCCCACAAAATTGGATTTTCCTTTTTCAACAAGCTTCGACACCTCCTCTCCCGTATCTCCTAAACTTCTTACCCACTGAATCCCGCCGATAATATTGCGGGATGACAGGAAAAGGGCTGCCAGCACAAGTTCCTTCACTGCGTTGGCATTGGCACCGGGGGTATTAAAAACCACAATTCCCCTTTTTGTGCATGCCTCAACCGGAATGTTGTTTACACCGGCACCGGCACGCCCAATGGCCAGCAGGTTTTCAGAAATCTTATAATCATGCATGTTAAAACTTCTGACCAGAATGGCATCAGGATTTGTCAGTTCGGAAGCCGATTCATACAGGTCATAGGGAAGTAATGACAAACCCACAGGAGAAATTTTATTTAATGTCTGAATCTTTAACATGATTAAAAAATATGTTTATGAATTGGAAAGTTCAAATTTTTTCATGAATTCAACGAGGGCAAGGACACCTTCCCTAGGCATGGCATTATATATACTGGCACGCATTCCGCCAACTGTCCTATGGCCTTTCAACGTTTTTAAACCATCTTCAGAGGCTTCGCGGATGAATTTTTCATTCAGTTCATCACTGGGCAGAATAAAGGGAACATTCATGATGGATCGATCCGGGCCAGAAACGGTTGCCCTGAAAAGTTTTGAGTTATCCAGGAAATCGTAAAGCAGGGCTGCTTTTTCCCGGTTGATCTTTTCAATAACCTTCACTCCCCCCAGGTTGATCAGCCATTCAAAAACCAGTCCGGCCATATATACCGCAAAACTGGGCGGAGTATTGTATCTTGAGCCATTGTCAATGTGAATCTGGTAATTGAACATGACCGGTGTGATGTCCATGGCTTTTCCTGCCAGGTTTTCCCTAATGATGACCACGGTAAGACCGGCCGGACCAATATTTTTTTGAGCGCCTGCATATATCAGTCCGAATTTTCTTACATCATACGCCTGTCCGAGGATATTGGATGACATATCAGCCACCAGCGGCACTTTTCCTGTATCCGGAATCTCCGGGAATGTCGTCCCGTAGATCGTATTGTTGGTGGTGATGTGAACATAATCGGCTTCAGGATCAAACATCCCGTTGTTGATTTCCGGTATATAATTGAAGACTTTATCATCCGAAGAAGCGACCACCCTGACAGTACCGAATCGTTTAGCTTCTGCAATGGCTTTTTTTGACCACTGGCCCGTATTGATGTAATCAGCTTTTTTAGTTTTACCGAACAAATTCAATGGCACCATGGCAAACTGGCTGGAGGCACCGCCCTGCAGGAACAACACCTTATAATGGTCAGGGATATTCATCAATGTTCTCAGATTTGCCTCAGCTCTTTCCAGAACCTCTGTAAATTCCCTGGACCGGTGACTGATTTCCATTACCGACATCCCGGCGCCCTTAAAATCCAGTAATTCATATTTAGCTTTTTCGAGTACAGCTTTGGGTATAGCGGCAGGGCCTGCAGAAAAATTATAAATGCGTGCCATAAATAAAAATTTTAAAAATTAGAGTTTTCAGTTGATTGTTATACGGGTTTTCAAAAATACATCGAAAGTTATAAATTTCGGATGAAATGGGGGGATAGATTTTGAAAAGAATGAAATTGAAAAAATATTAATGATAATCGGATTTATTATATTAATAAAAATGGCGAAGCCATATCTTTGAGACTTTAAACAGATCCCCGATTGGCCAAGGAAAAAACATTTTTTGTCTGTCAGAATTGCGGTGTTAACTCCCCCAAATGGCTTGGGAAATGCCCCTCCTGTGGTGAATGGAACAGTTTCGTCGAAGAGGTTTTAAGAATACCGGCCTCCGGAGGGAACAGAAGTGCTATGGGTGCAAAAAAAATTGACTCCCGGCCGGTTCTTCTCAAGGAGGTGACCAACCAGAAACAGTACAGGTTTACATCGGGGGACCATGAACTGGACCGGGTATTGGGAAACGGGATCGTACCGGGATCCGTCATTCTCATCGGCGGGGATCCGGGAATAGGAAAATCGACCCTGATGCTTCAGATTGCCCTTAAATTATCCGGGAAGAAGATCCTTTACGTATCCGGGGAAGAAAGTCCGAGCCAGATCAGGTACCGGGCTGAAAGGATTGGTGAGCTCAGGGATAACTGTTATATCCTGTCCGAGACCAGCCTGGATGATGTTTTTGCAGGATTTGATGAAATTGAGCCTGAGATTGTCATCATTGATTCCATACAGACATTAAATTCATCCTACCTTGATGCACCTCCCGGCACGGTTTCCCAGATCAGGCAGTGTACGGGGGAACTGATGGGATACGCCAAAAAAAATCATGTCCCGGTTTTCCTGATTGGGCATATCAACAAGGATGGAAACCTGGCAGGACCGAAAGTCCTGGAACATATGGTTGATACGGTATTGCAGTTTGAAGGCGACCGGCATCATATCTACCGGATCTTAAGAAGCATCAAGAACAGGTTTGGTTCCACTTCTGAACTGGGCATATATGAAATGCATGAAGATGGATTACATATTGTAGACAATCCATCTTCATTATTACTCTCGCAAAGGGATGAGCCTGTAAGCGGAATGGCCGTTGGGTCTACGGTGGAAGGGGTCAGGCCGCTATTGGTTGAAGTACAGGCCCTTGTAAGCCCGGCTACATTTGGAACGCCACAGCGCAGTTCCACCGGGTTTGAATTTAAAAGGCTGAACATGCTGCTGGCGGTCCTTGAAAAGCGGGCTGGTTTCCGCCTGGGGATTCAGGATGTATTTTTGAACCTTACCGGGGGGATAAAAGTGGAAGATCCGGCCCTGGACCTGGCTGTTTGCATGTCCGTCATCTCTTCATACCAGGAAGTGCCTATCGCCGTTGATACCTGTTTTGCTGCGGAAATTGGATTGAGCGGAGAATTACGGGCAGTCAACCGGCTTGAAAACCGGATCTTTGAAGCCGAAAAACAGGGATTCAAAAAAATAATAATTTCAAAATACAGTCCAAAGAACATAAAAACAGAAAAATTCAGGATAGAGATTCTGATGATGGCCCGTATCGATGAGGTCATCCGGAAAATACTTGGAAAATTCTAACTGCACGAGATGATAGATATTATTGCTGAAAAATTAGGCATGGAGTTATGGGTAGGAGATTACATCATCCTGCCGGTTCTGATTTTCATTGCCCGGATCATGGATGTTTCCATGGCTACCCTGCGGATCATTTTTGTCATACAGGGGAATCACCGGATTGCTCCGGTGGTGGGATTTTTTGAATCCCTTATCTGGTTGATCGCCATCAGTCAGATCATGGTGAATATTGACAATATAGCGACCTATGTTGCCTTTTCTGCCGGTTTTGCCACAGGGACCTATGTTGGCATCAAGATCGAGGAAAAACTGGCTATCGGGAAAGTCCTCGTCAGGGTGATCACCCGGGTGGAGGCGATTGACCTGATCGAATTCCTGAAAACTCATGATTTTTATTTTACAGTTGTTCCGGCAGAAGGCAGATATGGTAAAGTTAATGTACTGTTTTTCGTGATCAACCGGGAAAGATTACCCATTGTGCTTAATGCCATCAAAATTTTCAATCCAAAGGCTTTTTACACTGTTGAATCTGTAAAAAATGCCAGTGAATACCACCTGGGTGAATCGACCCGGAAATTTATTTTCTTCGAAAGACAGTCATTAAAAAGAAAATAGCATGCTTCAGAAAATAAAAGTCCCGCACACGCTGGTTTTACTTTTTATTATGATGGTGCTGGCCCAGCTGGCTACCTATATTTTGCCACAGGGCGAGTTTGATACCAAGGTGGATGCCAGGGGACATACCGTCGTGGTTCCGGAAAGTTATCATGAAATAGAAAATGCCGAACGTCTGGAACCATGGCATATCTTTACCGTCATTCCCCGGGCGTTCGCTGAAACCCAGGAGATAATATTTTTTGTATTCATCATAGGTGGTGCCCTTGCCGTGCTCCGGGCGACCGGCATGATCGATGCTTTTCTTGGCAGGCTGATCCATAAATACAAGAAAAAACCATGGTTACTGATTTTTTTTACCATGTTAGTCTTCAGTGTCGGGTCCAGCACCCTGGGAATGGCAGAAGAATTCATTCCGTTCGTTCCGGTTCTTCTCATCCTCTGCCTCTCCCTGAAACTTGACAACATCACTGCCATCGGAGTTATGGTGGTGGGTTATGGCATCGGTTATGGTGTGGCTGCCCTGAATCCGTTTACTGTATTGGTCGCACAGGAAATAGCACAGTTGAAACCGACTTCCGGCATATTTTACCGTCTTTGCCTGTTCCTGCCCTTTTTTACTGTCGGTTTTTTACACGTATACGGGTATGCAAAAAAGGTTTACCGGAATCCGGAAAAAAGTTATCTTGAATCCTCCCCGGAAATTGACCTCGACTTGCCAGATGAAAATACGGTCATTAAAAGACGTGACTGGTTCATTCTGGTCGTGATATTCCTGGCCCTGTTGCTGATCGTATTCGGGATTTCTGAACTATCGGGCTGGAACTGGTATCTTGTAGAACTGGGAGCAGTATTTTTAGCGGTTACCATACTGGTGGCCGTGATCGCCCGGATGTCTCCGGATAAAACGGCCATTGAATTTTCCAATGGCGCGACCGAACTGACCACAACTGCCCTGTTGATTGGTTTTGCACGATCCATCGCACTGATCCTGGAAGACGGGATTGTATTGCACACCATAGTGGACAGCCTGGCGTCACCCCTCGGAAAGGCAGGGCCGGAACTTGGTGCTGTAGGCATGTATTTCATTCAGAGTTTCATCAATTTTTTTATTCCATCCGGTAGCGGGCAGGCCTATGTGACCATGCCGCTGATGACCCCCATTGCCGATATCGCCGGAATATCCCGGCAGGTGGCTGTCCTTGCCTACCAGTTCGGGGATGGTTTTACCAATATGATTGTTCCGACGAATGCAGTGCTGATGGGGATCCTGGGAATAGGCAGGATACCCTATGACAAATGGTTCAGGTTTATTTTTCCCCTGATCGTTAAACTCTGGCTCTTGGGATCCCTGGCGTTGATTCTGGCGGTCCTGATAGGCTATCATTGATCGGTCAGATCATGGCAGTCCGGATTTAAAACATGGTTCCGGGCGTTTGATTTCAGAAATGAATGGGTAGAAATGAAATCGGAAATAAATTTTTCTTTCATTTGTAATGTTATAGTAAAAGACAACCTGAAGTAAAACCAACAACATACAATTATGGAAATACGGATTGAAAAAGATACCATGGGTCAGATCAAAGTCCCGGCCGATAAATACTGGGGCGCCCAGACCCAGCGCAGCAAGGAAAATTTTAAAATCGGCGGCGAGCAAATGCGGATGCCGGAGGAAATTATCAGGGCATTTGCCTATTTAAAGAAAGCAGCAGCGCTCACCAACATGGAACTCGGGGTGATGACAGGGGATAAAGCCAATATCATCGCCCGGGTATGTGATGAAATCCTCGAAGGCAAACTGGATGATCAATTTCCCCTGGTGGTCTGGCAGACCGGATCGGGGACACAATCCAATATGAATGTGAACGAAGTGGTTGCCAACCGTGCACACGTTCTTCTGGGAGGATCCCTGACCGATGAAAAGAAAAAGATACATCCAAATGATGATGTGAATAAATCCCAGTCGTCAAATGATACTTTTCCTACGGCCATGCATATCGCTGCCTATCAGTTTCTGACTGAGCACACCATTCCAAGGGTGAAAATATTGAGAGATACCCTGGGAAATAAGTCCCGCGAATTTATGAAGGTCGTAAAAATCGGACGGACACATTTTATGGATGCCACACCCCTGACCCTGGGCCAGGAATTTTCAGGCTACGTTTCACAACTTGACCATGGGATCAAGGCACTCGAAAATACGTTCATGCATCTGGCCGAACTGGCGCTGGGAGGGACAGCTGTGGGCACCGGGCTTAATACCCCCAAAGGTTACGCCGTAAAAGTTGCGAAAAAGATCGCAGAACTGACCGGACTTCCTTTTGTAACCGCAGCTAATAAATTTGAATCCCTGGCTGCCCATGATGCCATCGTGGAAACTTCCGGAGCATTGAAGCAACTGGCCGTAAGTCTGATGAAGATCGGGAATGATATCCGGATGCTTGCTTCCGGTCCCCGTTGCGGTATCGGTGAAATTATCATCCCCGCCAATGAACCCGGATCATCGATCATGCCGGGCAAAGTGAATCCAACACAGACGGAGGCACTAACCATGGTCTGCGCCCAGGTGATCGGCATGGACACCGCGATCAGTATTGGTGGAATGACCGGACATTTCGAACTCAATGTATTCAAGCCCATGATGATTTATAACCTGTTGACATCCGCACGGCTGCTGGGAGATGCCTGTGAATCCTTCAATGAACATTGTGCCGTGGGTATCGAACCAAATCATCAGGCCATTCAGAAAAACCTTGAAAATTCCCTGATGCTTGTAACCGCATTGAATACCCATATTGGATATGAAAATGCTGCAAAAATAGCTAAAAAAGCACATACCGAAGGTACTACCCTCAGGGAAGCAGCCATCGCCCTGGGTCTTGTTAATAACGAGCAGTTCGATGAATGGGTTATTCCTGAAAAAATGATAGGAAGCCTTGATTAAAGTATTAAAAATTTGACTTTTAAATCGATATTTTTGTATTTTGCTAAATATTTTGTAATTGTTCACCAATAATTTTAGAAAATGAAAAAATTCATCATTCCCTTTTGCCTTGTTTTTATGATCGCCGGCGTAAATATATCCAGGGCACAGGTAGAGCTTTCCAAACAGGAAACAAAAGAATGGAAAAGGAAAGCGAAGGATCTCAAGAAAAATCCTGCAGAACTGAAGCGTATTTTTGAGGAAAATGCTGCGTTGAACAGTGAGGTTTCAGGTTATAAAAGGCAGATCGCTTCGCTTGAATCAAGGTTAAGTGAAAAAGATGCTGATCTCAGTAAGATGAGACAAAGAGTGCAGCAGATGGAATCAGAAATGGCCGCTTCCAAGCAGCAACAGGAAGTGCAAAGTACGTCCGGTCCTGCCTATGATGATTCCGGAGTATTGTTTAAGGTGCAGGTGGGTGCTTTCCGGAACAAGGATCTTTCAAAATACTTTGAAAATACCGAAAACTTCAGTGGTGAAACCACGGAGGATGGTGTTCAAAAAATTACACTCGGGAGATTCCGTGATTATTGGGAAGCTGATAATTTCAAAAAATACCTGAGGGAAATGGGTGTCAGTGATGCATGGATCGTTCCCTATAAGGACGGCAAAAGGGTTGCCATGAAGGATGTTCTGGAAGGGGTAATATAAAAATATTATTTTCAGGACCCTCAGGCAAAAGAATCTTCTTACGTCTGATTATTTCAACGGTTTGTGTGGAAGAAACCATCGCTCGTTTTACTGCGCTTAAGTTGTTATTCCTATATTAATCGGGCTTAAGAAAACCAGGAGCGAAAGGTGTGATATATTTCATTCTTCCTCTTACTTCCGGCCAACTGCGATAACCGATAAACCCGCATTATTTAAAACAAGCTTATCCAGCATTTTAAATGCCGGGACCAGACGATTATACAGTTTCATCTGTCTTCCGGGAATGGTATTGTTTTTCTGCAGTTTTCCAGAAACAAACCAGCCAAAGGTGCCGGCCAGGTTAAAATATCGGGAATGAAGGGTTTTGAGATTATTCCTGACAAGGAGAGCCTTAAGTGACTTGCGTGTGTACCTGCGATAATGACCCAGCGACCGGTCGAACTGGTTATAGAGGAAATTGAATGCCGGGACGAGTATAATTAAAGTGCCACCTTTCCTTAACAGAGCGCATGCATTCTGTATGGCAAGATGATCATCCTGGATATGTTCCACAACATTCAGTGCGAAAAGGGTATCGAATGTTCCCAGCATGGAAACATTTTTATTCATAAAATCAGGATCTACCAGGTCCATCTGGACTATACCGAGTAAATTTGAGTGGTCAGAAAACTGCCGTTCCAGATGCTCAATATAGTTTTTACGTATATCACTTAAAACGATCGGATGTCCTGCTTCAAGAAAAAACGCTGAAATATTTCCAATACCACTGCCTATTTCAAGTATCTTACCTGTACAAAATGGTTCAATGGTTTCATACATCCACCGATTAAACCTGTGTGCTTCTGAAATAACTTCAAGGGTTATTTGTCCTTCCGGGTCAGTATCTTTATTCCCTCCGGTTGTCATGGGAAAAGGTTATATCTTAAAATACAATATATGGCCCATATTCCATCTTTCCAGTTGATCTTCTTTCCTTCCTGAAATTTTCTTCCGTAATAGGAGATCCCCACTTCGTATATCCGGATATCAGGAATTTTTGACAGTTTGGCTGTTATTTCCGGCTCAAAACCGAACCTTTTTTCCTTGATCTTAATGGATTTAAACATCGATGTTTTGACCATTTTATAGCAGGTTTCCATATCGGTCATATTCAGGTTGGTGAAGATGTTCGATAAAAAGGTCAGAAATTTATTTCCCTGAGAATGCCAGAAAAACAATATACGGTGTGCCTTCCCGGCTAGAAAACGGGAACCATAGACCACATCGGCATAACCCTGGACAACGGGTTCCAGAAGAATATTCAACTCCCTCGGATCATATTCAAGGTCAGCATCCTGGATCACTGTAAAATCGCCGGAAGCAATTCTAACTCCTTTGGCGACTGAAGCACCTTTACCCGAATTCCTGCTGTTCGATTTGAAGATGATGGATTCGCGGGAATCTGAAACATATTTTTTAATGATTTCCCCGGATTGATCCGTCGAGCCATCATCGATCACGATGATCTCCTTTTCAATTCCATTCATCAGCTTGACGGCGCATACCCGCTCAAGTACCAGCCGTATTGTGGCAGATTCGTTATATACCGGGATGATGATCGATAAAACCCTGATGCTCATTTTGATCAATTTTCCGGTGCAAATTTCAATAAATATGTATCCGGATTCTGCAGGGAAAAAACAAGCGGAAAAATATCAGGATTATTCCGGATGACCGGGTAGAGATACTCGTATGTCTGCCGGTAACCCAGATTATCCAGCACGATATAATCCGTTTTTTTTGCCTTCAAATCCGCTATCATTTCCTCACCATCTTTCGAATATATATATGGGGCTGTAAAAGTACCCGATTTTAAATGGAATAACATGGGCTTTCTGCATACGACCACCACATCCTCTATATTTTCACTTTTAAACCACGCAGCCACCTTGAAATAATTCTGCCAGCTCAGGGGATAAGGACTAATGGCTTTCTGATGCAGGGCTTTAACCGGATCTATAAAGGCCAGTCCAAAAACGACGATCAGAATTATATTGAATTTTATTTTCAATGAAGACAGGACCAGGTCGGCAAGATAATACGTTCCCGTGAGTATGGAAAAAAGAATTATTGGCATGACCGGAAGTACAAAACGAACCCCTCGCCAAACTTCCGGCCACAACAACAGGATACCGGAGGTTGCCGCAAGATATAAAATAAACATCAATCCCCTTCGCCACATTCGATAGAACCCGTAAAAAGATATGGCTAACAAAATAAATCCCAGTAACCATTCAACCATTGATATTTCCGCCACATAATCGACCTGGATAAAAGGAAAAGCCGAATTGGGGATTTCCCGGGTTATATATCTGCCCGCATTGGCAAAAAACCTGGCAATGTAGCCGGTAAAATCAGCATTGCCAAGTTCCGGCCTGTACGGATTCACCATGACAAGCGGTTTAAGGTAGGCACTCCCCCCTAACTTTTGCCCACGGATAATCCAGGGAAGGGCAAATGCAATAAAACCAGCTGTCAATGCGACTGATACCTTCCATTTTTTATGGATCAGAAGGTACAGAAAAACCCCGCCAAAAAGCGCCAGACCGGTGGCCCGGATATAATAGGAAGCGACAAGTGAGATCAGGATAAGATAAAAGTAAGGCCTTTTTAAAAAGTCATTGTTAAATTCTGACCGATCAACCAGGAGGAGACATAAGTATGAAACAAGGATAAAGGAAACCTCGCTCATCAGCATGGTCCCGTACTGAAGGAGGTGGGAATTCAATGCCAGAAAAAAAACCGTGATAAAGGCAATTTTCTGGTTACCTGAAATCCGTTTAAAAAGTTCGTACAGGAGGATAAGGCTGATAAGCAGAAACAACCCGTTGAGGGTTTTCAGAAAGGTGGTGGAGTCGGAAAAATGCATGAACAGGGAGAGAATGAATGGATAACCCGGAGGGAAATGATTGTTCGGGCCTCTTGTGATGCTGGCGATGTTCACATATCCTTCTCCCTGCGATATTGCTTTTCCAAGAACATAATAATAGGCGTTATCCCCGTTAAGATCCAGCTTTTCATCGAATGTATAGCCGTAAACCGATAAAAACAGAATGGAAAGGATGATGATATAAATAACATTTTCAAACCATCCTGCAGGCTTTTCCTTGGCTGTATTCCTCAGGGTAGTTGTTGAGGCTATTTCAGGCTCCCCTTTTTTTATTTTTTTATTTTTACCCATGGTTGAAAAGTAAACGGGTAAAGATACGATAAATCATTATTTCGCAAACCGGATCAGGTAAGATAGACATTCTGCATTTCCAAAATATTCATATTAAAGTAAATCACGTTACCTTTGCTATGCCGGAAGTATTAAATAATAACATTGGACAATAAAGCTGATGAGAGTTTCAAGACATGACTCCGTAGGACTGATCGTCGATATCCAGGAAAGATTATTTCCGCATATTCATCAGCATGAAAAACTTGAAAAAAATACAAAGATCCTTATCCAGGGTCTTCAGTTGCTGCAAATTCCTGTTCTCATCACTCAGCAATATACACAGGGACTCGGGCAGACGATTCCTTCCGTGGCTGAACATTTTAATGCGGACCATTTTATCGAAAAAAATACATTCAGTTGTTGTGATGAAAGTAATTTTTTAGCCGAATTGAACCGGTTGAATAAAAAATTTGTCATTATTGCCGGTATCGAAGCGCATGTCTGTGTATTGCAGACGGTACCCGACCTGGTTGACAATGGATTTGTCCCGGTCGTGGTGGAGGATTGTGTTTCTTCCCGGAAGGAGAATGATAAAAAGGTAGCCGTTGAAAGGATCAGACAGGAAGGCGGAATGGTCACTACCTATGAATCGATATTGCTGGAGCTATGCCGGGTGGCTGGAAATGAAACCTTTAAAGCCATTTCACGGTTAATTAAATGATTCCAGTATATCCATGATGAAAAGTACAGAGATTGAAAAACAGGTAGTGCAACATTTATCCAAGGATTTTTACCTGGATAATGATCAATTCCTTCCGTTACCTGCGGATACCGGGGAACTGAAAAATAAGTTGAAAAAAATCATTGAACACCTTCTGCAGGCAGATTTTGAAAGGTTACTAAATGCCATGTATCGTCTTGACATTGATGAAACCAGATTCAAATCTCTGCTTTCCGGTGTACATGGGAATGATGTTTCAGGAAAACTGGCTGAAATAGTCATTGAAAGGGAGTTGCAAAAAATTGAAACAAGAATGAAATTTAAGAATGATTAGGGAAGAATTATCGACCATTGCAGTAGATTTTGATGGAACCATTGTAGAGCATGATTTTCCCAGAATCGGCAAGGAAATGATGTTTGCTTTCGATACGTTAAAGGCATTACAGAAGAAAGGGCATAAATTGATCTTGTGGACCTTCAGGACGGGTCAATATCTTCATGAGGCTGTAGAATTCTGCCGAAGGAATGGCGTTGAATTTTATGCGGTCAATAAAAACTATCCTGAGGAGAAACCCACAGACAAGTTCAGCAGGAAAATACAGGCTGATATTT
This sequence comes from Cyclobacteriaceae bacterium, assembly GCA_018224645.1. GTDB lineage: Bacteria > Bacteroidota > Bacteroidia > Cytophagales > Cyclobacteriaceae > JAGTVG01. The sequence continues at coordinate 120 of JAGTVG010000530.1, read as the reverse complement.
TTATTGATGACAGAAACCTTGGCGGATTTCCAGGATGGAGTAAGGTCTGGCAAACTTTATATCCTGACGGGCAAAATTTCGAGCATGTACTTACAGATCCTGATGCGCATTTCAATTACC
>JAGTVG010000529.1 GCA_018224645.1 Cyclobacteriaceae bacterium | reverse complement strand
CATTATAAATAACATTCGTATCATGAATTATCCGGGTTATTATTTTCATACGGAATACTTTTATACAGCAAACTCTTTGTGATTATAAAGTGTTTAATAAATACTGTAACTTTGAAAGCTGAATTTTTATAAATTTGCATTTTGAGATGGTATACCTGTAAAACCGATAACCGTATGGCCTTTGACATTAACATGATAAAAGCTCATTACGCCCGGATGGGAGAACGTATTGAGGCAGCCCGAAAGATCCTTAACAAACCACTGACGCTCACCGAAAAGATCCTTTATGCTCATCTTTTCAATGGAAAACCGAATGAAGTTTTCCAGCGCGGGAAATCCTATGTTGATTTTTCTCCTGACAGGGTAGCCATGCAGGATGCCACAGCTCAGATGGCCCTTTTACAGTTCATGCAGGCTGGTAAAGAAAAAGTCGCCGTTCCCTCCACAGTTCATTGTGACCATCTGATCCTCGCCGAACTGGGCGCAAGGGAAGATCTGAAAAATTCCCTGAATGCCAGCAAGGAAGTTTTTGATTTCCTTGAATCTGTCAGTAACAAATACGGCATAGGTTTCTGGAGGCCAGGTGCCGGTATCATCCACCAGGTAGTGCTTGAAAATTATGCATTCCCGGGGGGTATGATGATCGGAACTGATTCACACACGGTCAATGCGGGAGGACTTGGCATGGTAGCTATAGGTGTCGGGGGGGCGGATGCGGTGGATGTCATGGCTGGAATGCCATGGGAACTGAAATTCCCCAAGCTGATCGGTGTCAGGCTCACAGGAAAGTTGAATGGCTGGACTGCCTCCAAGGATGTGATCCTGAAGGTTGCCGGGATCCTGACGGTTAAAGGAGGTACGGGTGCCATTCTGGAATATTTTGGCGATGGGGCGAAGAGTCTTTCCTGCACGGGGAAAGGAACCATTTGTAATATGGGGGCTGAGATCGGTGCCACCACCTCCACATTCGGCTACGATGAAAATATGGAAAAATATCTGAGGGGAACCGAACGGGGGGAAGTGGCTGATCTGGCCAATCGTGTAAAAGAGCACCTGACGGGGGATCCTGAGGTCTACACTGAACCGGAAAAATATTTTGACCAGGTGATCGAGATTAATCTCTCGACACTGGAGCCGCATATCAATGGACCCTACAGTCCGGACAGGGCAACTCCCCTCTCAAAATTCGCTGAGGAGGTCACAAAAAATGGATGGCCCCGTAAACTGGAAGTTGGATTGATCGGCTCCTGCACCAATTCCTCCTATGAGGATATCACCAGGGCTGCATCCATTGCAGAACAGGCACTCACCAAAAAACTGAAAGCCAGATCGGAATATACGGTCACGCCAGGATCGGAGATGGTCAGGTATACCGTTGAAAGGGATGGTTATCTGCAAAAATTCGAAGAAATCGGCGGTGTGGTCCTTGCCAATGCCTGTGGGCCCTGCATCGGACAATGGGCCAGGCACACCACTGATCCGGAAAAGAAAAATTCGATCATCACTTCATTCAACAGGAATTTTGCCAAAAGGAATGACGGGAATCCCAATACCCATGCATTTGTGGCTTCACCGGAAATTGTGACTGCCATGGCAATTGCCGGGGATCTTACCTTCAATCCCATGAAGGATACGCTCCTGAATGAGGAAGGCGAACAGGTCAAGCTGGATGAACCGCAGGGCATAGAAATGCCTTTAAAAGGTTTTTCCGTTGAAGATAATGGATATGTGGCCCCTGCCGAATCGGGAAGTGATGTAGAAGTGGTTGTCAGGCCGGATTCCAAAAGGCTGCAGCTGCTTACCCCATTCAAACCTTGGAATGGTGAAAACCTTACCGGAATGAAACTGCTGATCAAGGCAGTGGGCAAATGTACCACTGACCATATCTCCATGGCAGGGCCCTGGCTGCGTTTCAGGGGTCACCTTGATAATATTTCAGATAATACACTGACCGGTGCGGTGAATTTTTTCAACAATAAAACGAATCTTGTGAAAAATCAGATCACGGGGGAATACGGTCCGGTACCTGTAGTGCAAAGGGTGTATAAGGAAAAAGGAATATCCACCATTGTGGTAGGTGATCATAATTATGGGGAAGGATCTTCCAGGGAACATGCTGCCATGCAGCCAAGGCATCTGGGTGTCAGGGTTGTCCTGGTGAAATCATTTGCCAGGATCCATGAGACAAACCTGAAAAAACAGGGTATGCTTGGGCTCACTTTCGCGAATGAAGATGATTACAATAAAATCCTGGAAGATGATACCATCGACATCATTGACCTGAAGGATTTTGCCCCGGATAAGCAGCTGACGCTGGTATTTCATCATCAGGATGGGAGTAAGGATAACATCAAAGCCAATCATTCCTATAATGAAACGCAGATCGAATGGATCAGGGCAGGTTCCGCACTTAACCTGATCAGGAAGAAGGAAGGCAAGGAGATATGAAGATTTTAAGCGGGATAAAGGACGTCCGTCCCTTCAAACTCATGCCATCACTCGGAGTGTTGGCATGAGTTTGAAGGGTATGAACCTCATTGAGTCAGGAATTATGGAATACCTCCGGGGTTCAGGGGACTGCCGGCAGATTGCAAACATTATGTAACTCTCCGGACTGGCATCAATAAGATCCCGCATTCCTGTTATAACCCGCTGACCTAAAAAAAAATTTCGTGAATGCCTGAGTTGACACTTTTGAGAACAGCCTCGAAATTCCTTCGTTAAAGGGCTAACCATGTTGAAAATAATGCGTCTGAAGTTAACGTATTTTTATTTCAATATTCAACATTCCTCAAATCAAAAAAATCCGGATTTCTCGAGAACGGCCTGACGATCAGGCGGAAGTTATATTCTCCCGGGTAAGTTCTGTATTTTGGCCGTACCCGTACCGGTGTTCCTCCCAGCCCTGTCACCAGATAATCAATATTTAAAACCGGAGTGATTGTCTTTCTGAGCTGGAATGGATACCATGCTTCTTTCAGATTCGCATAAGGATTGATGCTGAAATTAAAGTTATCATTACTGGAAATCAGGATACCCTTTCCATCGGTTGACCTAAGTGCCATCCATTGAACATCCGTATGATTGTTAAAATCCTGAACGATTAGATAAGGAAATTGAATGTTGCTGATCACCTCTTCAAATACACCTGTTTTTGCACCCGTTTTCCTGTCAGGGTAAGTTTCAAAAGGCCCGGGGCCATACCAGTTGACCGAACTGATATTTTCACTCAATCTCATCTGGAATCCAATTTTCTGAAGGTATGAGATCGGGAACCAGTCGTTAGCATAGAGGTCCGGGGGATCAATATCCGCATTGATCTTATGATCGATCACCAGGTCGCCAGTTGAAAAAACATTAAATCCGAGCTGTTGGTGGAATACAAGTTCCGGGTGACTGAATGATCTGGATTCGATCCGGAACCGCAACAGAACATCAAAACCGGAGATTATTTTTTCCACGTCCACCACAGAGTGGATCAGGCTGTCAAATCCATACTTATACCAGAATCCGGCTTCGTTAATCCCCCATTCCGACCATTCATTCATTACCGGCCGTCTCCATACATGAAAGGCGGGTCCGCTATTGACCATTTCTGTCCCGTTATTTTTCAGACTGCTTATGCGCCCCGTTTTCAGGTCAAACTCATAATACACATTACTGGCTGTGATCTTAAGGATATTTTCTTCCTCCTCCACCGTAAACCCCGTCGTTTCTTCCTGAACGATGATATTTTTCTGTTCCTCGAGATTTTCCACGGGCAATTCGAAAAAACAATATTCATGCTGCCGTTCAGCCCAGTTATTTTTTCTTTTCAACTGAAAACTGATCCGGAAAATATAATCGGCACCTGCCCTGAATTTCGGCCATTTGAACGGCATGTCGATCACCTCTGTTTGTTGCGGGTCCGTTGTGAGCCTAAGATTTCCGGAGTCAACCGGTTTGTCATTTTCCAGCAGTTGCCAGGCTATATCCAGCTCTGAAAGTGATGTGAAATGAAACCGGTTATGGATTTTCAGTTTCCCAAGATCGCGCCCGATCTTTTCCACATAGACCGGTGCATGGGATTGTTTCATCTGGAAAGCTTCGGGCTGCGGATCCCGGTAGGCATTGATCACGCCATCCATGGTACCCGATCCCTGGGGAGTTGCTCCGTATGAAAGGAATTCCCCGTCACTGGATTTTTCATCAAAATCAAGCCGGAGCAATAATTTTTCATCAGCATCCGTCTCCGGCTGGTTACTCCGCTTCGCTATATCATACACTTTGGCATAGATCCGCACATTATCATAAATATAACTAGAAACGAACCATCCCTGGTTTTCGTGATTTTTCTTATGATTCTTCCCGATACAGACCGGATGTGGAGAACGGTCGATCATACCGGAAATTTCCGCCCTCGCTATTTCATTCCCGTCAAGGTATAATCTCATTACCTTACCATCATAATTTCCCAGGACATGATGCCAGTTGAAATCCCAGTTTTTTGGAAGATATCCTGATATTTTTTTGATCTTCTGGCCGACTGAGATCAGGAATGAAAGCGAATCAGGATGTTCCTGGGTTATCTCGTAACTCAGTCCCCTGGTGATCATCGGGTTGATATCAAAATAACCTCTTGGATAAACCCACCCTTCCAGGGTCAGCTGATCCATTACCTGATTAAATACAGGATGGTTATAAATTTCAATGAAATCATCAAGGCCGCTTAAAGCCACTGCCCTTCCCTGAACCCCTTCAACCAGCTGAACACTCCCCATGAGTACCGCCTGGTGGTTATATATCGATTTATCCTGTGTGGTCAGCAGATCAAATACCAGACCCTGGTTCACCCAATCCCAGATAAATCCACCTTGCAGGGATTTTTCTTCGTTGATGATGTCCCAGTATTCATCGAATCCCCCCAGGCCGTTACCCATGGCATGACTGTATTCACCCATGATCACCGGGCGGTCAGAATTCCTGCCGACCGTTCGCAGTTGTTCTGGTGTTGGATAACGGATCCCATTCACATCCGCAAAGGGCGCATCACCATTGGGCTCATTTCCCTGGTGGTAAACAGCCCGGGTCGGGTCATTTTCCTTGAGGAAAGCGGCCATCCTATCATGATATGGGCCATATCCGCATTCATTTCCCGTACTCCAGAGGATCACGCTGGGATGATTTTTATCCCTGTGGTAAAAACGTTCCGTACGATCCATAAATGCAACTTCCCAGCCGCCCTGCGAAGCCAGGTAATTTTCACCTTCATGGCATTCGGCATTCACTTCATCACAGATATAAAATCCGTACTGATCGGCGAGATCATAAAAGAGGGGATCGTTTGGATAATGTGAAGTCCTGATCGCATTCACATTTAACTGTTTCATCAGCTGCATATCCTTTTCAATCAGTTCCCTGGTCATCGTGCGGCCTTTTTCGGGATCATGCTCATGCCGGTTCACCCCCTTGAATTTAACCGCAACCCCGTTGATCAGGAGCTGTGCATCTTTCAATTCGATTTTCCGGAAGCCGACAGTTTCTTCAATGATCTCAACCACCTGACGCTCTGTTGTCCTGGTGGTGAGTATAAGTTTATATAAATTGGGCTTTTCATCGCTCCATTTCAAAGGATCATCGATTTTAGCTGAAATTTCCACCTTTTTCTCATCCCTGGCCAGCATGGTGCCCAGCCGGATGTTTCTGGTAAATACCACCTTTTCATCAGGATCGTATAATACGGCATCCAGCAGTATTTCATTGTGTTCATTATCGTCTGAGTTTCTGTAGAATGCCTGTATTGTAAGATCAGCATCCTTATAGGCCTGATCCAGGTCCGTTTGCACCTTCACATCCCTCAGGTGGACTTTTGGCCTTGAATAAACATACACATTCCGGTAGATCCCACTGAACCTCCACATGTCCTGGTCTTCCAGGTAGGTTCCGTCAGACCATCGCACCACCTTGACCGCTATCCTGTTTGGTCCCGGTCGTATGAATCCTGTGATATTCCATTCACCCGATGTCATGCTGCCTTTGTCGAACCCTGTGTATTCTCCGTTGATCCACAGCCAGCAGGCAGATTTAACGCCCTCGAAATGGATGAAAACTTCCCTCCCCGCCCAGTTGTCCGGTATTGTAAATTCCCTGATGTATATCCCGGTCGGATTTAAATGGTCCGGAACTTTCGGAGGATCATAGGGTGCGAATTCAAGGGGTATATTCCGGTATATTTTATAGCCGTATCCCTGCATCTGCCAGGTTCCGGGCACCTCAATTTCATCAAGTCGTTCCATGGGAAAGGAGGGTTCATAAAAACTGTCAGGTGCATCCTGCGGCGTTGAGAACCATGAAAATTTCCATTTCCCATTCAATGAAAGATAATAGGGTGAGAGCGTGAAATCCCCTTTCAGGGCCTGATCAGCTTTTTCAAATGAACATAAGGGAACGTGCGGAGCTTCCTGGTTCTCCTCATAAAGACCGGGATTTTCGATATATCTGCTTAGATCATAATACTGATTCGGTTGGGCCGGAATCTTACCGAGGAGGATGAAAAAAAATATCCCGGTCAAAATATAGTTTTTGCTATTCATGGGGAAAAAATTATGGTGTTAATAACATATCTGTTACGAGATAATCTTAAAAAAAATAATTTTGTCTGAAACAATCAATTTCTGATGATGGAATCTCTTAATCTCCAGGAAGAAAATGCCATTCTGCTCTATTTTACCTCCCCTGACTGCAACGTCTGTAAAGTACTCATACCAAAGGTCAGGGAAATGCTTTACACAAAATTTCCGTTGTTAAAATTACATGTTGTTGACATAGCATCCAACAGGGAGATTGCCGGAAAATTCCAGATATATACTGTTCCTGTGATCCTCGTTTATTTTGAAGGCAGGGAATTTATACGAAAAGTCAGGAATTTCAGTATTTCCGAACTTGAAAGGGAAATTGAAAGGCCATATAAGTTGTTATTCCATTGATAACTGATCATTTTTGTAGATTGGTTTTATATATAAAAGATAAAAATAAATCATATGAAAGACGCTAATGTTTCATTGAACCGCTCCATCACTCCTGAAACCGAAGATTTATTAAACAAACAGATCATGATGGAGGGAATGTCATCAGCCCACTATTTATCCATGGCCTCATGGTGCGATATGAAAGGATATACACACTCGGCACAGTTTCTATATAATCATTCCGAAGAAGAACGGATGCATATGCTTAAACTATTCCATTATGTCAACGATGCAGGGGGACACGCCATACAGCCAGGAATAAGCAATATCAAGCATAAATTCAACACGCTCCGGGAGGTTTTTGAAGACGTACTGAGCCATGAGATCAATGTGACAAAATCGATCAATCAGATTGTGGATCATTGTTTTAATGTGAAAGATTTTGCGACCATGAATTTTATGCAATGGTATGTGGCAGAACAGCGCGAGGAAGAATTGATCGCCCGCAGAGCACTGGAATTATTTAAAATTATCGGAGAAGAAGGGATTGGTTTATGGACCATTGACCAGGAAATCGGCAAACTCGAAGCCAGTATGGCCGGAAGTGAGACGGGCGCGGTAAAATAGAAGGTTTAACCTGAACGATTCATGAATTTTTCCTGCCTGCCGGTAGGCAGGCCTGCCTGACGGCTTTTCTCCGCTGAAGTTATGCGAAAGGGATGCAGGCAGGCGCCCGGAGAGCTTTCCCGGTTTTATCGGGATGTCACGTATTTTACTGAAAATGACCAGGTTAAATGCAGTCAATTTTCCATTTTAAAAATAATTCATGTTATCACTCCATAAAACTTCGCTTTTTTAACAAAATTTTAAGTCGAGTTTCTTTAAATGTCTCTGTAAACATATTTATCTGTTCTATCCATTTAAATTAAGGATATGCATTTATATATTTGTTTGCAGCCTTGTACTGCGGTAGGAATAACCGGGGTTAATTTCCCAAGGCTATCAAAAGTGTAGAAAATGTCATTCCGGTCAGGACTGGACGTGAGAGGGATCCGGTAACGATTGATCGTCAATAATGTACAGGTAATCAGTTTATCCCCGCGGTTTTAGGGAGGCGAAAGCATTTTCGACGGCCTCGTCGGAATTCAGAAATTCATATAAAAAGTAGTGTATAAAACCAGAAAGTGAACGAGGTCATCTTCGAGGATACCGTTAAGCCGGTACTGAGGCTGTATCTCTAATTTTGAATTTCGCGAAAAGAACCAGCCAATTCCTCCGCCTATCCTGTATTCAGCAAAAAATGAAATCGGCAGTCCCGCTGAAAACAACAGTTCGTTAGCTCCGATAATATAAGGTTCATTGGGGTCGAGGCTCTCACCCATGAGCGGTTTATCTATCGAAAACCGGTATCTGAAACGGTGGATCAATCCTTCACTTTTCCACCGTTGTTCAAGGCGAATCCGGTGGCCCATCCTGACGGATCCTTTCATGGATATAAACCCGATCTGTTCCATTAAACGGTGTTCAAATTCATCTTCCTGCTCAAAAGGTTCAGACCATCTGTAAAGATAACCTAAACCAATGGATGGGTTGTTAAAAAGTTTATAGGTCGCCATTGTAGAAATTTCCACAAAATCCAGGTTGTAGGCAGACAACGTCCCATCACTTCCCGGCTCGGTCAGAATATTGAAAGCAGTGGCTTTCATATTCAAATCCCAACGGTTACTGAATTTCCAGGTAGAGGAAAATTCAGGATGCCAGACCATATATAATCCCTCCTGCGCAGACAATTCCGCACCTGAAAAGGTCAAGGCAATAAATAATATGAATACTTTATTCTTAATAGAGCATATTGTCAACCTGCCGCCTGATGATTTTACGTTTCTGGAGAAAAGACCCCTCATGATCAAATAATATCTCCTGGCTCACAAGAATTCGGTCCTGTTTACCATCGACTTCGAGTTCGTATTTGATCTTCAGGTCTCCGTCCATGCCCTCCAAAGCTTTTTCTATGATCTCCTTTGCCCCTGTCTTTCCATTTTCCGAGGTGAATTGTTTCTGGATCTTCCGTATGATATAACGGTTAAAATTTTCCCCCAGATAATCAGTAATTGCTGTTGCCGTTTTATCCGGTAACTCCCTTATACCGACAACTACCTCAACGTCTTCCAGCTTCCCATCCTCCGAAAATTCAATGCTGTAGATCTGCCCCTTTGACTGGAATTTACATTCATAACTATGCCGGGTCCCATCCGTTTCATGATAAAATCTCACCTTTCCGGCCTTTTCAATGAATGGCTGAAGCTCCTCAAGGGCTTTCCGGGGCATATCTTCCATTCTGATTCTTTCTTCCTTTTCCTGTTTATAGGTCTGTGCCCGGGAAATAAAGGAAGAAAATAAAACCATTAGAAAAAGCAGTATATGAATTGGCGCTGTTCTGTTCATGGAATATTTTTATCATTCCTCACCGATAAGATAGATAATATTACTTGATTAATCCCTGAAAAAAATGATTTTTGTCGTAAGCGGGAAATCACTGAACCGGGACCTGAAATCCATGGCACATGCATCAGGACGGTAATCCAGCTATTATTAACCTGAAAAATTCATACATCTTTCCTGTCTGCGGCAGGCAGGCACCCGGAAGGCCGTCCCGGTTTTATCGGGGCGTCACGTATTTTATTGAAAACTTAAGTTAAATGCAGTTAGTATTCTATATTAACCTGAGTTCGATATAACTACAAAGGTAAATATAATTGCCTGGTATCCATAAACTGCATTTTCAATGGTGGTTTTTAATCATTAAAATTATACGCAATCAATGCTGAGAATAAGTTAGTGAGGAAATTTTTTGGACTTCGATGCCGTGAATGTTCAATTTGAAAGATGTTTTTAAGCTGATCGATTATTGTTTCACAAATAGCCCTTTTACGTAACATGATTGCATCCATCAGGGGTGTAATGGATGAGGATTTCATGTTTTTTCTAAGTTTGGTAACCAGGTGTACGCCATTGAAGAATAAGTTTTCAAAAAGTTCTTTACTGATGTAGCCTTTATCACCAAAAAGTTTACCCCACAATTTTTT